>CALKXZ010000125.1 GCA_938003775.1 uncultured Granulosicoccus sp.
ATGGAACCTGCACCAGCCAGCAACACTACTAAGCGCAGTAAAAAATCGAAGGCATCAGATGAACTAGCCGTCTGATATCAACCCTTGACGATCTTCAACCGCCGGAATAGTAGTCCGGCGGTTCCAACAAAATATTCACCTATTCGTACCAGTGCAGCGTATTGGCCCAGAAGCCACATTGAGATCTGAACAGTGGCTGAGCCAACAATTGTGACTGAATTATGTGCACAGTTATATCAGCACCTTTCAATGCTTAATCCGCTTACTTCATTATCGGCAGTAGATACCGGGGTACGCTAGTACAGAACACTAGCTTCATATAAAAATGAGCTATTTCGAGCAATGGGCGTTTCATTTTTGAAATAGGCATTTCATTTATTGGCATTGCTATTCCGTTTTTCGACTCACACAATAACCGTTTCTGTCGAATAGCTTATCAATTCAGGAACAGCAAATGCGATACAAGCAACTAGGTAATAGTGGACTCATTATTTCAGATTTGTGCTTGGGTACGATGATATTCGGAGAAACAGGCCCACGCAGCACCCCCACTCCTGAGGCTTGTGACATGGTTAATCACTTTTTAGATGTCGGGGGCAATTTTATAGATACCGCCGATGTCTATGCGGGAGGGCACACCGAAGACATTGTCGGGGGAGCCATTCGATCCAGACGAGATGAGGTCGTTCTTGCCACGAAAGTACGCTTTCCGACCAGTGACGTGGTGAACGATGCCGGCTTGTCCAGGCATCACATCATGCGTGGTGTTCACAACAGTTTGAAGCGGCTGCAAACTGATGTGATTGATCTTCTACTGCTGCATATGTGGGACCCTATAACACCCATTGAAGAAACCATGCGCGCGCTGAATGATTTAGTCAGTGAAGGATCGGTGCGCTACTTAGGTGTATCGAATTTTAAAGCGTGGCAAGTCATGAAAGCGCTTGGTGTTAGTCATAACAATGGCTATCCGCCGTTCATAGCGGGGCAGTATCAATACAGCTTGGTCCAGCGAGACATAGAATACGAGTTCACTGACTTGTCGCTAAGTGAGGGAATGGGTCTGACACCCTGGGGGCCACTGGGTGGTGGATTTCTTTCCGGCAAATATAAAAAAGGTGAGAAACCGGATAATGCTAATGCAGGACGAATAGCCACGGCAACTGATGATCAGGCAGAACATTGGGATCGCCGGGCGACAGACCGCAATTGGCAAATCTTGGACGCGGTAGGAGACATAGCAGAAGAACGAGCTGCCAGTTATTCACAGATTGCACTGGCCTGGCTAAGAGCGCAGCCAGCCGTGTCAAGCGTAATACTGGGCGCACGGACAATAGAGCAGTTAACTGATAATCTGGGAGCCGCACACATTGATCTGACAACCGAAGAAATAGAAAAACTGAACACGGTCAGCCAATTACCAGAAATATACCCTTATGGCGTGATTGAACGATATGGGCAGCGGAGCCTGAGTGAATGTAAGGCGTACCGTAGTAAATCGTCTGAAAAACAAGCGTGACTCTTGTGTGTTAACTTTCTATAGCAATTACAGCACACGAATTTGTGTCGGACATTCAATCGTTTGAAGGGCTATCCAAACAGCAATAAGGTGCCTGGCATAGAAACCGCAGACTTAGCGAGTCACATCCACACTATCGTTAGTCATATGTTCTAGCAACCTCTCGGCTAATACGGCATTTGACTCCTGCAAAAGCGATTCAGTGTGTTTGGCATTCAATTCTAAATATTCCATAATGCCAAGCATCATTGCACGATGACCTTTGGTGCGTTGAATCTGTGCACTTTTAAAGCGCCAAGCCGGATCATTAGACTGTCGAATCCAGTTATCAAACCGCGCTGAGATTGCGCGATATTGCTCGTTAGACAGCGGATCTCTAGCACCAGGCAACGGTTCAATTTGTAGTGCAAAACGGTTGACGTCAGGTATGACCTCTTGGATCTTTACAGCACACAGGATGCGCGTGGTCACTGGCACCTCCCCATTCGAAACAACAGAATCATCATGCCAGGTGTCTGGCCTAACAAATACGCCAATAGACCCTGGATTAGTATTACGTGCAACGACTATGGGTTTCGCGGCGCGCTTACTGGCAACTTGCATAGCACGACCTTGTTCATGCAACTCAGCAGCTAAATGAATCGTGGCAACACTGCCCGGCACTGGTAGTGTGCGTGAAGTTAATGGCGACCATGCAACGGTGTCGGGTATATCTTTGCAGAGTTCACGATAAGTCAGCCCACCGGCATTAATTCCAGCAACGCCTGCTGGTTCACCAACAACCAGGTACGGAATGCCCGGCGCATACGCCACAGAGTACATATCGTCAACCGGTAATAACTGAATCACAACATCGTGAAGCGCTCCCTGTTGTCGGTCTAGAGCAGTGATAACGACTCGGTAGTCACCGTTTGCCATTCCTATCCAGCGAGAATCATAGGCAAACGATCGTGCACTTTTGGCCGTCGAAGGCCACGCATCACCACCAGTCAATAGCAGACGGTAGTTGATGACTCGTAAACGCATGACGGCATGTGGTCCTGCCATCTGTCGCTCATCGGTACTCAGAGGACCCGTTGTTAGACGTACATTCACGCGGCCAGGCTGGTCGGTTAATACGGCTGCAAAACGCCCGGTCTCTAAATCATTGGCGAAAGCAAAGTCATACTGGTACCAGTCTTTTGGATCAGCCTCGTGATGTACAAGGTCGAGCGGATCAAATAAAGTCACCATGCCCAGCGCAGACTGAACTGTCCGACTGATGGACCAATGTTGAGGTTCAATCACTGGTGATGGAGCCGGAGGTGTTGCGCAACTAACCAGCGCTAGAGCACACAGTAGTGTACAAACCAGGAACCGCATCAGCGGCATAGCAGAATGTTTTGTTGCCGCATGCGCAAGCAATCTGTCACCTTGCCACCTGACTAATAGGTGAAACCTACTATTATTATTCACTGCAAGACACCCTATCGCAATCAATCGAGTCCGGAACCATTCCCCCTCTACTGGTGATCGACCGCGTATTGTCAAGTCATGAGTAATTTTTCTGGAGCCTATCGCTGAAGTGGGTCCGCTCAGCTCAAACTGTGGATTCGATCACTTAAAACAGCCTGATTGCCGTGCAGTACTCCTGCAATTCGAATCCTCACCAACCTAACTATGAACCAGATTAGTGCAAGCCATTCACGACAGCAGAATTCCGCCATCTACATCCAGCGTTGTGCCAGTGACAAAGTCGTTTTGAATCAGAAAAATAACTCCCTGCGCACATTCATCCGCTGTGCCAGCACGCGCTATTAGGTTATTGCCCGTCAGTCGCTCATAGTGCGCCGCTCGCTCCTGCCCTTGTAAAGGCACCATGGGCGTGTCAATGAGACCGGGTGACATTACGTTTATTCGTCTTGGTGATATCTCTTTGGCAACCGCTCGGGATAACGCTTCAACAGCACCACCAACCGATGACAAAGCCACCTGCCCTGGACCGCAGCGTCTTGCTGGAGACCCTGAGACAAGTACGATGCAGCCATGTTCTGACAGATGATCTAAGCCATATCTGACAACATTCGCATAGCCCCACAGTTTATCGAACGATGCCATATACCCATCCATGTCCATATCTGAAAATTTTCCTATGGCCCGTGATCCTCCCGTAGCCGCGCTCACTAGAATATCGAACGGCCCACTTTCACTAAACAACGATTGCAACGCATCGCGGTCACGTACATCACACTGTTTGAACGTTGCTGATGATGGAAGCGCGGTTGCTTTGGATTCATCCCGCCCCAGCGCAATAACGTGAGCGCCCAGCTTGACCAGTTGTTGTGTGGTTGCAAGACCAATACCTGACGTGCCGCCAAACACGAGGGCTTTTTTTCCACTAACGTCCATTTTGATTCACTCGTTGGTTAAATTGCGTATGGATTGTCGCCTGAGTTAGCTACCCCAATACTGTAGCAGTATCCGCTAACCCTCTGCTGACCACAATTGCGGAAAAGAACCATGCACCATTGCATCACCATGCTGCAAATTAACTTCCGGGTACGGCGGTGATGTTTTCCAGGCACGCTTGGCAAACCGAGCATCATCGCCCAGCCATCGTGTTGAAAATCCTCTTCTGCGCGTTTTCAAGCCAGTGGTCGGGGGTGCACCATGCAGGGTACGCATATGAAAAACAATACAGTCACCTAATGCTAAATCCCACGAGCTGATTTGATAGCGAGACCGATTTTTATCGATATCCGGTATCGTTTCAAAGCCGTCAATACCTTCGGCATAGTTTTCACTGGTAAGAAAAAACCGTGGGTAATAGAGCGTGCCGGCGTTGTGTGAACCGAGAACGAACTCAGGACACACATGCTTTGGCACCGGGTCAAGCGGTAACCAAATTGAACACAACTGATCACCATCAACACCATAGTACGGCAGATCATGATGCCACGGAGTGGATTCGCGAGTACCGGGCTCTTTGATCAATACATGTTCATGGTACAGTCGCGCCGATGTAGATTGCATCAGACGTGCTGCTACCTCTGCCGCTGGCGAGTTCTGCACAAAATCCTGGTATTCGGTTATGCGCTGCCAGTTACAGTAGTCGTCGTAGAAGCCCCCTGGATTATCTGGGTCTGTGTAAACAGTATTATAAGGGCCGGGATCTTTAAAATTCTTGTCAACACCTGTTGCCAGACGTTCAAGCCACTGCGTACTAAATAGTCCCCGTAAACACACCACACCATCTTGTTCGAAACGATCAATATCGTGTGGGGTCATCATAATGTTAACTTGCCTAGCGAAGTGTGTAATTCAGTTCCAGAGCAGATCCAGATCAGGTGCCGTACCGACTCACCATTGACCCGACTAGGCTCCCATGGGTATTACCGCACAGGCACTACCCATACCCGTTCAGCACTCACACAAAATCCTGCAGGTACCACGCCGACGATACGCAATGCCGAACAGCAGTAAGCCCGCCAAACACAACCCAGTAGCGCCACTACCGGTTCGCACCACTTCCGGTCCAGCAGTGTCACTACCTGACGACGGGTCACCATTAGATCCACCGTCTGTCGTACCGCCTGTTGGACCATCTGTCATGCCGTCTGTCGTACCACCCGTTGCGTCGCCCGTCGTACCACCCGTCGTACCGTCTGTTATTTCGCCAGGCCGAGCGACCGGCGCCGTATTCAATGGTTGCGGAGCAGTAAAGCCTGGTGTTTGAGGATTGGTTGGATCGGTCGGTGTACCTGGTGGTAATGGGTTAGGGCCAGTAGGGTCTGCTCGTTCGTTAAACTGTAATGGCGTAGCGTCCACCCCCAGACTTAAGGCGGCTGCCGGAAATCCTGTCGATATCGCACCAACTGGCGCACTTGGCGCAGGTGGCATCCGCACATTACCTGTATCGCGTCCATAGAACACATAGGTTTCGCCCTGACCGGATGCGCCCATCATGACATCATCTCGACCATCGGCATTAAAATCACCCGCACCTGCTATGGACACGGCATAGTAGTCGACAGTGCCGGTACCGTTTATACGAAAGCCGTTAGACCCATCAAGATCAGACAAGCGTAAGCGTGCAGGAAATGCACTGGTGGAACCGTACACAAAGTACACCTGACCAACCCCTTTGCGTTGCGGTGTGATGATGGTATGCGGTGCACCGATCATCATGTCGTCTATTCCGTCGCCATTGATATCACCAGCAGCATCAAGATCAGCTCCCGCCATATCACCCCATATCGCCTGATCGGCCTCAATCGGTATCACGCCGCCGCGCATACCCCGCAGCACAAGCCCATTAATACCGTTGAGATCTCCTTCCACTACCGTATCAACACCGTTAAAGCGACCACCGAACAACACATAAGCCTCACCCGGGTACGCACTGGGCACACCAAATGGACCCTTGCTGGGCGCACCGATAGCAATGTCATCAATACCGTCGTGATTTAAATCACCAATTGCAGCCACCGCAGTACCGGCGAAGTCCTGTATGTCGCTACCTTTAAACACCAGCCCGTTGCCACCACCCAGATCAGCCAGACTCAGCGCAGCAGGAAACGTATTGCCACCAAATACCAGATACGCAGCTCCCGCCTCGGCCTTGCCATCAGTGGTCTGATTGGGTGCGCCGATGAGTAGGTCGTCAAAGCCATCATGATTAAAGTCTCCGGCGCCAGATACATAGCGGCCAGTACGATCTTCGGGGCTGATTCCAATGATAGCGAACCCTGTGGAGCCGTCTAATGAAGCAGCTGACACACTGGCAGGGAAACCTGAGCGTTGGCCAAAGATCACGTAGCTCACCCCGGCACCAGAGAGTCCGTTGGGTGAGGCATTGGCATTGCCCACGATGAAATCAACCAAGCCATCGCCATTGACATCACCAGCGCGTTTTATATCGGTAGCTGCAGAACCAAATGTGAATCCGTTACTGCCGTTTAAACTGGCAACATCCAGTGTTCGTGTAAAGCCTGCGCGCGAACCAAAGACAACGCGCGTACCGGTAACTGAGCCTACCGCGACGTCATCTAATCCATCACCGTTGATATCACCAATACCTGCTAACACTGAATCATTCTGCGCATCGTTGAGAATGACAAAGCCACTATTACCATCAAGTTGTTGGCCATTCAAGACACCGTTATTACCTCTTGTCGGCCCAAAGATCACGCGCACAGCCGCCACGCCACCACCAACAATGACGTCATCCAGCGTATCGCCATTGACATCACCTGCACGATCCACCGGCCCACCTCGATCGATCGTGAGCTGATCATTCTGCCCTAAACGAAAGTTTTCGATGACTGGACCATAAGACTGTGCATGCAGAGTCTGAATTCCCGCAATCAGGACCATCAGAGCTACTAGTGCGGATCTGATATTTTGTTGAAAATGCATAGTTCGTGAACTCATGGTTGTGGTCACCCTGCCCGAAAGCGAGATTGATGAATCCTCGCTGACCGGACCTTTCACCCAAAAAATTAACTTGGAAAGTATATAGCCGATTATCAGGGGAACATCGGCCCCCGAGCCGGACCAGATGCTATTTTCTCATAACTAGTGCTGTGCAAACGTTAAAGCGTTCAAACAGCAGGTTGCCAAGCGCTCTTGCACCGGGTGCGCAGACACGTGTGATTAAGGGCATGTCAAATTGTGACCCGGTTGGTCGGACTGCGCCGTACGCGCTTGGTTCAGCTGGTCAATCAGCTTCGGACTGCGCCGTACGCGCTTGGTTCAGCTGGTCAATCAGCTGCTGGTCACGCGCCGCTTTGGACGGTGACAATCCAGCGAGTCGGTAAAAAACAACAGGTGTCAGAAAAAGGGTGAACATTGTCGCCATGCCCAGGCCTCCAACAATTATCCAGCCGAGCGCTACGCGTGCCTCAGCACCCGCACCAGAGGCCAGTACCAGCGGTATGGCGCTAAGCACCGTCGAGAACAGAGTCATCGTAACCGGGCGCAATCGTTGTGTCGCAGCGTGTAATGCGGCGTCTTTAATGTGCATGCCCTGGTCACGCAGCTGGTTGGCAAATTCAACAATCAGTATGCCATTCTTGGCCATGATACCCACCAGCAACACAAGACCTATCTGGCTGTAAATATTCAAGCTGATACCGGTGAAGTACAGAGCAAACACCGCACTGGCAAGACCGAAAGGTACGATGAACATGATAATCAGAGCGCTGACAAAACTCTCAAACTGTGCCGCCAGTACCAGAAAAACAACCACAATCGCAAAGCCAAAGGTTAAGGCCAGACCACTGGATGTTTCAGCAAGTGTCGCGGCCTCAGCAAGTGGAATCAACCGCATATCTGCCGCCATCAATGGCCTCGCAAGACGTGCTAATTCCTGCATCCCATCGCGTAATGACATGTTCTCAGAAAGCGCAGCTGTAATGGTAACTGCTCTTGATCGTTCCTCACGGGGTAGAGACGGCGCAATGGCTGACTCACTCAGCGTTGCAATGGTTGACATGGGCACAATTCGCCCATCAGTGGTTTTTAAAAACAGATTAGCAAGATCGGTCGGGTCGTTTATCGGTTGCGACGTAGAAACAAGTTTTACCGCGACCGCACGATCATCTATGAATACATCACCTATCTTGTGCCCATCGAGCACTGATTGCATAGCTGCAGCCAAACCATCAATAGCGATACCCAGATCAGCAGCACGTTCCCGATTAATGCTGATCGCTAATTGAGCCTGATTTGTTTCATAGCCTAGTCTCACACGGCCAAAGCGTGGGTCTTGCTCCAACAACTGCTCAATCTGATCAGCGGTAACTGCCAACGTTTCATAACTTTGGCCTGCCAATGCAACTTTTAACCCCGAACCCGCTCCTCGTATCCCCAGACTGTTTGGTTGAATCGCGAAAGCACGTACACCGGGTACCGCCCGCAGCTCCCGGTTAAGATCTCGAACAATATCCCCCTGACTTCGGGCTCGTTCATCCCACGGTTTAAGCGTGATCACCATAAAGCCACCGTTGGACCGGCCACCACTACCTGAGATGGAAAAAACGTTGTGCGCTTCTTGCTGATCAACAAACGGTTGGATCAGACCCTCGATTTTACGTAGCTGCGCGCTCGTGTACTCCAAACTGACTCCCTGAGGCGCCGACACACTAAGTAGAGCAACTGAACGGTCCTCTCGCGGTACCAACTCCTCTGGCACCTTTGCAAGCATGAACCAAGCAACTATCGCCACCAACAACGCCACCGTGATAACCAACGCCGACGCATTCAGACACACCCGCAGGCTACGCTCATAGGCACTCGCGCAACCAACACCAAAACGCTTGACGACACCTGTTATGCGGTCGATTGAACTGGCCAGGACTTGGTGTCGACCGCGGGTTGGTTGCTTGTCATTCTCAAGCAGGCGAGATGCCAGCATGGGGCAAAGAGACAACGCTACGACCGAGGAGATAGTCACAGCAATGGCCAGCACGAAACCAAATTCACGGAACAATCCACCTGCCTTGCCCGGTAAAAACGATAGAGGTACAAATACAGCCACCAATACCGCTGTGGTGGTTATCACTGCAAAAAACACCTGCCGTGTTCCGATCACCGCAGCAGCCTTAGCACCCATCCCCGAGTGTCGACGGTTTACAATGTTTTCTAAAACAACGATGGCATCGTCAACCACCATACCAGTTGCCAGTAACAAGGCCAGCAAGGTGAGTATGTTGATAGAGAAACCAGCCAGCCAAATACCCGCGACGGTGCCAATCAACGCCACTGGCAATGTAATAGCCGGTATCAATGTGGCTCGCCAATTCAACAGGAAGATAAAAATGATGCCAATCACAATACTTATCGCAAAGCCCATAGATTTCAGAACTTCGCGGATTGAACCGTTAATAAAATTAGCATCGTCGCTGGTAACCTGAATCTGCATCCCTTCTGGCAAATCCTTGCCCACACGAGCAGCAACGGCACGAACGTCTTTGGAAATTTCAAGGGTATTGGAGCCAGCTTGCCGGACTATGCCAAGTCCGATACCAACCTGTCCATTGGCCCGCAACGATGTTGAGCCCACATCAGCGCCCAATGTGACACTGGCGACATCCCGAATACGTGTTCGCTCATTAATGCGTAAATTTTCAAATTCATCCGCTGTTGTCACCGTTGCGCTGGCACGCACCGACAAATTTTGCGAATCATTGGACAATGAGCCTGCCGGTGTATCGAACGCGGCATCAGAAAGACTGCGAATCAAATCCGCTACCGTCAACCCGCGTACCGCTAATTTGGCCTGATCAACATCAATGCGGAACACCTGCTCACGATCACCGTACACTTGGATATCGGCGACACCATTGATAGCTGTGAAGTTGTCCAATATCTGATCCTCTACAATCAGCGTCATCTGTTCAGCGCTCAACGAGGCAGATGTTACTGCCAATCGCATAACCGCTTGCGCATCACTATCCGCCTTCACGATGCGAGGATCATCAACACCATCTGGCAACTCACGTGAAACCCGAGCAATGGCATCGCGCATGTCGGAAGCTGCAATATCTAAATCAACTGACTCCTTGAAATCCACAGTCACGCGACTGCGGCCGAATGACGAGGAGGACGAAATCGACTTAACACCAGGCACTCGGCCTGCTGCTGATTCGATGATTGCGGTCACTTCACGATCAATGGTTTCAGGTACTGCGCCGGCATAACTGGTACTCACTGAAATAACAGGATTGTCGACTGCGGGAAGTTCACGAACTTCAACACCGGCAAATGCAGCCAAGCCAGCAACAATAATCAGTAAACTGAGTACAGTTGACAATACAGGTCGGCGTACAAACAACGCCGTCGTATCATTCACATCCTGAGAAACCACAGCTGGCGAACGATGTTTATCGTTAGATGGGACGATGTCATTCATGGCTTGCTACGTGTTGCACCTGACGGCGTCTCCTGCACACGGACCTGGGTGCCAGAACGCAGGGTCATCAAACCCTCAACGACAACGCTGTCACCGGCAACCAATTCGGCCTGCACCAGAACCGAATCAGAGTTCCGTTGAATGATGCGCACAGGCACTTGCTGGACCTTCTTATCGGCCAGTTTCCAGACGTACGCACCGGATGAATTCCATTGCACGGCCAG
>CALKXZ010000126.1 GCA_938003775.1 uncultured Granulosicoccus sp.
GGTGTAAGAGCGGTGGAAGTGCGATACTTCAACCGACTGTGCGAAGGCACGGTTCTGGGCGTGGCGTCAGGGTTGACCTCGAAATCTTACCTGGCGCCGCGTCGTCTCTACGGCACCTCTTTCCTAGCAAGAATTCCGGGAGTTGTCACCTCCCACGCCACTAGCTTCCACCAACTGTCAAAAAAGAAGCACTCAGTGAGCTATTTTAATGTTCCGGCAAATGTCCGCGCTTTTGCTACGGCACATACACCCCTAGGCACGAGCGCTTCTCGACTGACAGCCATCGTAGTCCTCAGTAGGATAACGCCAGTATACTCGTGCGTGGAGCGTCCGAAGGCGCAGGTTTCACGAGGCACAGCAGAATTGTTGATGATATATCCAGTAACGCTCAAGTTTGGATCCCTACCCTTCTGGATTTTGCGGATTGGCAAGGTATATTCTGGTCGTCAACAGGCGAGAACCTACGCACTTGTAGCGGGGGCGGTAGTCATGTGGGCTAGCTGGCCTGCGTTGGCAACACTCGTCTATCCTGCCCCTGCGTTCCTGGTGCTAGGACTATCTGCACTCATAGGTTTTGCGTTTTCGTTCATCGTCGCAGCACGGCAAGGCAAATCGCAACAGTTTTTTTCAGTGGGTAAAGGGACAATGCTGTTCGTTGCCTCTGGACTCATGGGCAACAATGCCTTTTACCTGTTTGCAATAACACGCATTGGAGCGGCCGAAGCGAATGTCGTTCATTACCTTTGGCCAGTTTTCTTAGTGGGCTTGGCCTCATGTGTACATCGCAAACTACCGACTTTTATACAGATTTTGGGAATAGCAGCGGGATTCACAGGAGTTACTGTAGCGTTAGCGCCAAAGATAAGTTTTGGTCTTGACTATGTTGGTGTATTACTAGGCGTCTGTGGCGCCCTAACCTTTGCAATCTATTCAGTGGTTCGCTCACTTGCTCAAGTTGAAGGGAACGTGGTTGGTCCATCACTTGGCTTGGCTGGGATAGCTGCATTGGCGGCCCATGCATCACTTGAGCATCTTTACTGGCCGTCCCTGGATCAATGGCTGGTCATTGCGATGATGGGGATCGGCCCTTTCACTTTGGCCAATATACTCTGGGATAAAGCGACTCGCTCAGGACCAGCTGCCACGTTATCTAGCTTGGCGTTCCTCACGCCGCTTGTTGCCATTTCACTATTGGCGATTTTTGGATTAGGTGCGATAACACCATACACTGTTGCTGGGGCGTGTTTTGCTATAGCGGGTGCGGTTATGGCTTCAAGGTCGTGATGGTGGTTTTTATACAACCGTGCAATACGTAGATTATGACTCGACTGGACACGCCAGAGACTATTGGCGTTGACCGTGGACAACGACGGCGACGGCGACGGGTTGTTGTTGATCTACAGAATCACCATGGCAACACTCGATATGATTATGGAATACAGTGCGTTTTGCCTGAAAAATCGCCTTTTACACCAGCTGTGATTGCTGTGCGAAGTCCATGCTGGCTTGTTCTTATTCAATCATGCAGATTACCCGTAGTAGACGCCCATCAGCCCTTTTAAACCGATAAATAATTTTCAGATGACCTTGAATGTTCGGATTCATTTACCATGTAGGCACTATACCCCTTACAGGCGTATTTCAAGTATTTACTGACTGCAAATCTTACAGATGAACAAATTGTTTCTCCGGCCAGGCACCCTTTGCAGTTCCATTCTTCTCACCATACTAACGTTAATCGTTAGTTCGGCAGTACGTGCACACAACGTAACACCAGGTGATGCAGGCTACATCCAAGAGATTTGGGGCGTTCACATCATCCCATTCATGTATCTCGGTGCTAAACATATGGTTACCGGATACGATCACATACTGTTCCTGTTCGGTGTCATTTTTTTCTTGTACAGGTTCCGCGATATTGCAATTTATGTCAGTCTGTTTGCTATCGGACATTCAATCACAATGCTGGTGGGCGTCTGGTACGGTTGGGGTGTCAATGCCTATATCGTTGATGCCATCATTGGATTCTCTGTGATCTACAAAGCGCTAGACAACCTTGGCGTGTTGACAAAATGGCTTGGATATCAACCCAACACGAAAGCTGCCACGCTAATTTTCGGTCTTATCCATGGCACAGGTCTGGCAACCAAGATTCTGGAATACCAGATTTCAGAAGATGGCCTCTTGCCCAATCTGTTGGCATTCAATGTTGGTGTCGAGATAGGTCAAATTTTGGCACTCTGTGTCATTCTGATCGGTATGGGCTACCTGCGTAGAAGTGATAATTTTCCTAAGTACGCCGTTGGTGCCAATATTGTGATGATACTCCTAGGGATCGCACTCATGGTGCAACACATATTTGGCTACCTCCACTCACACACCACGCACTGATAAAGAGACTACCCATGTTCAACATTGAAAAACCCAGTTTGGATGAACTACCTAGCCTGGCTCAGTTGCGGCGTTCCACACTCGTTGCTGTCATCGGCGGGGTGTTGATTCTCGTTACCATTGTGTTGCCCGCGGAATACGGTATCGATCCTACTGCTGCTGGCCGGATGTTAGGTCTAACCGACATGGGAGAAATCAAACAAGAACTGCATGAAGAGGCGGAGCAAGATCAACAACTGCATGGAGACAATCAGTCCTTGAATCTAATGAATAGGGTTTTAGGCATGTTTGTCAGTACGGCATATGCCCAAGAGGGCTGGAAGGATACGATAACTTTTACACTTGAGCCAGGTGAACATGCAGAAACTAAACTAGTAATGAACGAAGGGGACCAAGCTGATTATATTTGGCGGTCGACGGGCGGGCGGATCAACTTTGATTTACACGCTCATGGTGATGGTCAATCTAAGACTTACGAAAAAGGGCGTGGAGCTACCGAAGGTGAAGGCAGTTTCATTGCACCTTTTAAAGGGGAACACGGCTGGTTCTGGCGCAATCGTGACAAGCACGTGGTAACAATAACACTGGAGATTAATGGTGATTACCTGGAAATCATTCAATAGCGGGTAATCCTATTAAGATGTTCACCTTGTTGAAGCCATGTTTATCTAATTCGGACACTCGGTAAACCATCGCCAATGGCAGCATCGGGCGCAGAGTTTTTATTCCATGATCATAGACACACACCTGCACTTAATCTATCGCAACAAGCTGTCGTATCCCTGGTTGAAACAGGTCAGCGAGCTGGACCGAGATGCAACCTACGACCAATACCATACCATTGCAGCACGTGTTGGCATAACCGATGCGCTGCATATGGAAGTCGATGTCGCTGAGCATGATCAGGTGGCGGAAACCGATTTAATAAAAACGTTTATGCATAAACCAGACTGTCTATTGCGCGGTGCAATAGCCTCGTGCCGTCCAGAGTCGACAAATTTTATAGATAATCTCGAGCACCAGCTGGAGCGCAATGAAATAAAAGGATTACGGCGCGTTTTACACGTAATGGAAGATTCGTTGTCCACCACAACTCTATTTCGTGACAACCTGCGGCGCTTGTCAGGCACAGGGTTAACATTCGACTTATGCGTACTGCCTGCGCAAATTCCGCTGGCCATTGAACTGGTGGATGAATGCCCTGATGTCACTTTTATTCTAGACCACTGCGCAGTGCCGGACATTAAAACGCAATCGTGGTCTCCTTGGTCCACTCACCTAAATAAGATCGCTCAACGACACAACGTTATCGTCAAAATATCGGGCGTGATGGCGTACGCAAACCCAAACACCTGGACCTTGGATGACCTTCGACCTTACGTTGAACACACCATTGGTAGCTTTGGTTGGGACCGTGTTGTTTGGGGCAGTGACAGTCCAGTGTGCACACTCGGTGGCTCTTTAGAAACATGGGTAGCGGCAACTCATGCCTTATTGCGCGGATGTTCAAAAGAGGAAAAATCGGCCCTACTACATACCAATGCTGCAAGACTGTGGTCATTATAAAATGGAACCGGTGAACTATTGCAGCCGGATTCCAACACCTCATCTTTGATGCATTAGACGGTCAGGATTTTCCATGATCTATGCAATCACAACCGACCAACGGATGAGAGAACTTACCTTCTATCGCTGTGCAACTAGACACAGTTGTTAGCTCATTACCGTATCTTAGCGAGCTCTGGGGTCATCCAGTGTCAATGGAAATACATCTGGCATCAACGCTTGGTGAAACCAATGAACAAATGAATAGATAGAAAACACAGGAAGCCCGGTCTGTTTACGAACATCGGACGCATAGGGAGTCATGTTGGTGCATTCGAATAGAATTGCCCCGATATCATCATGAGTACTGATCAATTCACGTGCCGCATCCAGCATATCCAACCGGCAGTCTTCAAAGTCTATCGTTAATTGGTTGTCGAGAATACCATGAGTGAATGCGCGCCCGTTATCTGTCCCAACCACGGGTATATTTTCTGGATCATTCAGCCCTGCAGCCTTAAAGTGCGCTGGAGTCAGGGTATTCTTAGATATCGTAATAACCCCAACTCGCTTTCCAATCGGCATAACCTTTTCAATCATGGGGATTTGCATCAACGACGAAGTGGCGACAGGAACCGGCACCGCTTTGGCAATTTCATCCTGAATCAGTGCTAGAAATCCACAATTGGTCGTTATGCCATCACATCCAGATGCCACTAGATCTTTCGCGGCAGCAACAAATTCACCAATCATATCTCTTGGATCTTGGCGGACAATTTTATCGGGACTAGCACCACGTACCACCCTGTATTGCACCGGAAATGGCCAAGTGGCTGCATTGCCCATATCGCCTTTAATTCTGGGAAATTGTGCTTCGAGCATAATGATTCCCAAGGTGGCACCGAAAACTGCTTTTCCACCACGTTCAATAGACATTTAGTTGAAGCTCCCTTCGTACAACGTTATTAGAGTTCGTTAACCGGTACAAACATCTGCGAATAAGCTTCGCGTACGGTTTCTGTCGCCTCTGCATTGCTTGTTCTGACATGACTTGAAATTTGTCGTGTGGCTTGATCGATATCCCGGGACGCCGCAATGTTGAGTATCCCGAGATGTTCCTCATGCGTTACATCAATTTTTTTACGCATTGAAATCCATCGAACATAGCGAATACGCTCATGCAGATTTTCCAATGCGGCAACAATCTCACTGTTCTTGGACAATCGCGCCAGTTGCAAGTGAAATTCTTCATCAAAGGCGACGATCTTTCGGGCCTTCGAACTGTTGCTGTATAGCGGTGCGACAGACATTAAAAATTCTTTGATGTCAGAAAATTCCTGATCACTGGCTCGCTCAATAGCGAGTCGAATTGCGTGTGTCTCCAAGGCCTCTCTAAGCTCATAAAGTTCAATGATTTTGTCCGGATTCAGTGACCGGCAGAAAAAACCACGCCCTTGTTTAGACACCAGCAAACCTTCGGTAACCAGTCGGTTCAGTGCCTCGCGCAGAGGCGTTCGGCTAGTGCCCAACCGCTTGGACAAAACACTTTCATTCAAGCGTTCCTCGGGTTTGAATTCGAAATTTGCCGCCATCTCCCGAACCTGGCTGTACACCTCCTCAACACTGCTCAATGGCCCGTTTGTCTTTTGTTGATTGTCTGGAATTCCCATCACATTGTGAACAAATCTGGCTGATTTACCCGGACTTTAATCCATTTTTAGAGGAAAAACTAGTGGAATACAAAGCTGTATACAGTATTGACTACAGATTTGAATTCATTATATTATGCAAGCCACTCAAAACCCTACCCCCGAAAAGGAGTTGCCTGAATGGCAGGAAGTAAGAACACATTGAATGGTGCCGAGGCAATGGTTCGATCGTTGGAGGCACCGGATGTTCAGTTTGAGCTTGGAGGTCCAGGTAGTGGACGGGGAACAATTTGGGCAACAAGAACTCTACCAGCTCTTGAAATATTTTTACCTAC
>CALKXZ010000127.1 GCA_938003775.1 uncultured Granulosicoccus sp.
GTGCTGCATTGCTGATTGCATCAGGCGATACGCTTGGCAGCTTTAACGAAGCAGTCGGTACATTTATCATCAGTGCGTGTCTGCTGGTGTTAGCGGGATGGTTCAGACCATTAGGGCGTTTAATCGAGGCAATTCCGACAAGCCTTGCCAATGCCATGCTTGCCGGTGTGTTGCTAAGCCTGTGTCTAGCGCCGATTCACGCACTAACTGCTGATGCCTGGCTCGCAATGCCCTTGTTACTGACCTGGTGGATAGTGGGCAGGTTCTACCGATTGTTGGCGGTACCCGCGGCGCTGTTGGTATTAGTTCCGGTGGTTGCTTGGCGCCTGGGTATACCAGAGGACTTTGCACATCAGCTGCGCACTAGTCTGGTGCCCCAAGTGCTATGGATAAAACCTGTCTTTGAACCCCAGGCGCTTGTCAGTATTGGCATTCCGTTGTTTGTGGTCACCATGGCGTCGCAGAACGTGCCAGGTGCTGCGGTACTTCGCGCTGGTGGTTATCAACCTAGGACGGGCCCACTGATCATGAACACGGGTTTATTTTCGCTGTTGTCGGCGCCGTTTGGTGCTCACGGTACTAACCTGGCTGCTATTACGGCTGCCATGTTTTGCAGTGAGGATGCACACCCAGATCCAACGCGTCGTTACTGGTCTGCGGTGGTCGCAGGCATTGCGTACGTTTTCTTGGGTTTGTTGGCAGGTGCCACTGTTCTGATGGTCACCCTGGTACCGACGGTGTTGGTGGAGGCTATTGCAGGGCTTGCGTTGTTGGGTTCATTCTCAGCGGCACTGGTGGCTGCGTTGTCCGACGTTAAGCACCGTGAATCGTCAGCTATCACGTTTTTATTTGCCGGTTCTGGACTAGCGTTTCTAGGTGTTGGTGGGGCGTTTTGGGGGCTTATTGTCGGCAGCGCCATGTATATCGTTTCTAACTTTCGTTACAAGGCTGCGTGATAGGCATGGTGTTACGAGTATGACTAAACCCGTGTGTCGATCGGCTCTTTACATGCCGGGTAGCAATGCCCGTGTGCTGGCTAAGGGCCCCACGCTGGCTGCCGATGCCATTATCATCGATCTGGAAGACGCGGTAGCCCCCGAGGCTAAGTCGTTGGCACGGGACCTGGCCTGCCATGCACTGATCAACCAAGACTACGGTTACCGTCTGCGTGCATTACGTATTAATGCCGCTGATACACCCTGGTACGACCAGGACGTGGCGGTGCTGGCACAGTGCCGCCCCGATGCTGTGGTATTGCCTAAGGTGGAGTCTGCCGCGGACATTGTCCGGTTGTCCTCGTCACTTGATCAGTTGGCAGGTGATCAGCCAATAGCTATCTGGGCGATGATGGAGTCTCCCATGGCTGTGATCAACGCCTCGGAAATAGCCGCGTGTAGTCACGACTATCCTCGGTTAACTATGTGGTTAGTGGGCAATAATGATCTCGCCAGATCAGCCGGTATGTCGGTTCCCACCGATCGATCCTATCTACTGCCGTGGTTAATGACATTGCTGGTGGCTGCCAAGGCATACTCACTGCCGATACTTGACGGTGTCTATAATGATTTTGCCGATCTGGCAGGCTTACGTCGCGAGTGTGAGCAAGGACGGCAAATGGGCATGGATGGCAAGAGCTTGATTCACCCGTCGCAAATCGATATTGCGAATACTGGCTATTCCCCCACTGATGCTGAAATTACGCAGGCTATGCGGGTGGTTGAGGCATTTGAGTTACCTGAAAATTCCGAGGCTGGCGTGTTGCAGATCAATGGTCAAATGGTGGAGCGTTTGCATTTGCAGATGGCGCAGGCACTGTTAGCTAGAGCTCAGGCATTGTTGGCTCGACAGTGAAAAATCTAGGCCTACCGTTGCTTCTTGTACTGATTGGTATTTCGGCAATTGGCCCGTTGACACTCAATGGGGTACTGCCAGCAACCAGTCAGATTATGGCTGACCTGCTCACTCGCTATGAAGTGGCGCAACTGGTGCTCACTGTTTTTCTGTTTGCGAACCTAGTGTCTCAGTTGGTGCTAGGCCCGGCTGCTGATCGTTATGGTCGACGCCCCATCATGCTAATGGGTTTGCTGGTTTATATCTTTGGTAGTCTGCTGTGTGCCAGTGCTGTATCGATAGAATGGTTACTCGCAGGGCGCTTTATTCAGGGTATCGGTGGTGCGGTGTGCGCTGTTTTGCCGCGGGCTATCGTGCGTGATTTACACACGCAAGACCGCGCTGCCAGTGTTATCGGTTACATGACTACAGCCATGATGGTAGCACCGTTGTTTGGACCGGCATTAGGCGGCTGGATAACCGATCAATACAGCTGGCGTTATATGTATGTTGGCCTGGCAGTGCTGGGCGCACTGTTGTTTGTGGCCGCCTGGCGATATCAGTATGAAACGATGACGCGTGCACAAGTACAGCGGCCAGCGTTCCTGAGCTCATCAGCGATATTGATTAAACATCCGGGTTTTTTCGCCTGTCTACTTATGCAGGCAGGCACGGTGGGTGTCTACTACGGCTTTCTCTCTGGTGCTCCCTTTGTTGCTATGGAGGCCCGGGGGCTCAGTGCATCAAGTTACGGGGTATGGTTTTCAATCGTTGCCATTGGCTACCTTTGCGGCAATCTGGTTGCTGGAAAGTTTTCGGAGGGCGTTGGCGTACTGCGAATGGTTCAACTAGGCTTTATTCCACATCTGATCGGTTTGGCGCTGTTTTGGTTGTTATTGCCCTTGAATCATCCGGCCGCATTGTTTTTGCCTATGTTGATCATTGCCTTCAGTAATGGCATATCGCTGCCTAGCATGTTCACGATGGGCATGAGTTTTAGACCGGATCTAGCCGCTTCTGCCTCTGGTTTGGCTGGTAGCGCGCAAACAGCCTTTGGGGTGGTGCTGTCTATGCTAGTTGGCTATCTACTACCCTTTTCTACCGTTTGGTTGTTCGTTGTTCTGAGTGCCTCGGGATTATTATCGGTCGTTGGGCTGATGATGACGATGAGATCTGCGCAACCGTGACAACGGTGTATCGTTTGAGCGCTGTGTGGGTTGCCCAACCTCAGCGCTGTCCGCCGTTGATTTCAATAACCTGGCCCGTGATATAACCCGACAGTGCTGGCGCTGCCAGATACAAGAAAGTGGGCGCACAATCGGCGGCTGTACCTAAACGTTGCAATGGAATTTGCTGACGAGTGGCTTCCAGTTTTTCTGCCGAGGAATATCGAGCATGA
This sequence comes from uncultured Granulosicoccus sp., assembly GCA_938003775.1. Taxonomy (GTDB): domain Bacteria; phylum Pseudomonadota; class Gammaproteobacteria; order Granulosicoccales; family Granulosicoccaceae; genus Granulosicoccus. The sequence continues at coordinate 3,230 of CALKXZ010000127.1, forward strand.
AAGTCTGTGTCAATAACGCCAGGGGACACGGCGTTGACACGAATCTGTTTTGGGGCTAATTCGCGCGCCAGCCCTTTTGAGTAGGTTGATACAAAGGCTTTGGTGGCTGAATAGATTGAAGAACCAGGACTGCCGCCTGTTAATGCTGAAATAGATACCGTGTTGACGATGGCGGCATTGCCAACCTTGTGGCTAGCAGCATGAAGTTGCGGAAGCAGGCCGCGCGTTATTCGTACCACGGCATGCTGATTCAATTCAACAATATCGGTGTATTGCTCATCGGTTAATGTGTCTGCCGGAAATCGGCCAAACATCGTTCCGGCGTTGTTGATTAGCACATCGATGGTATCGGTATGAGACTGCACAAAGTCGATAAATGCCTGCTGCTGTGTTGCTTGGGTGAAATCACCGGTCATGTACTTAATCGTGTCGGGCAAGTCTTTGGCATAGCTGCTATGCCTGCCTAGATGCGCAATGATGTTTGCGCCAGCAGCGTGAAAGGCTATTAGCACGGCACGGCCAATGCCATTACCGGCGCCGGTGATAACAACAGTTTTGTGAGTAAACAGGTTACCGAACACGGAAGGGGTCATTGCAACGTGTGATTAGTGTGTCAGTTGGCCGGTAACGGGTAGCGTATCTGTTGATCAACGTTGATCAGTGTGCCGCTGATGCCATTAATGCGTTGCAGGGTTTCGACTGTGGTGCCGAACTCAGTTGCAATTTTGCCGAGAAAGTCACCCGACTGCACTACATAGACGCCATACAGAGGTTCGTTGGATCCGTTTGTCGCGGAGCTGGCAGGCTGCGTGGTACTGGCCGCATTAACATTGCTGTTGACGTCGTTCGCGGCTGGTTGTGTATCGCCCTGTAGGGTGCTTTGTGCGTTGCCTGCTGTGCTGGCAGGTGATGGAGGGTCAGATTGCTCGCGGGCTACCGGGACGTTGCTCTCCTGGGTGGTTGCCACCACAGGTGTTGCTGTATCCGAACGCTGCGTGTTTTGTACCGTGGGTGCAGGCTGGCTCGTATCAACCACCGAGTTGAGGGACGCCATATTATCCTGCCAGCGGATAATTCCGCCCACTAGAATTGTTGCTGATACCAACAATATGACCACATCAGATTTGGCAATCACCGGTCTGCTCCTTCTAAGGCCATGCAATGGATCATCATAGCGGCAAGCTGTGACAGATAGTTGTGGCCGATCACACTCAACGGTTAACCACGCCATATTTAGGGGCGCAATGTACGCTATTTCTCAACAACGCGACAGAGTGCAAAGCCTGTGTAATGAAATGTCGACAACCCCGACCTTCGCTGTTGACAGAATATATAAGTGTAGACCGCCAGAGACCGAATGGGCACGTCGAACACCAATAATTGGACTAAAAAGCCGGAATAAAGCCTTTGATACCCGGTTATAGTCGATCCAAAAATGCGTATCCGCTCATCGCCAGGGCTAATAGCGCAGAACGACTCAGTGTGCCGCCTGGAAAGCAGGTGCCCGGTATTCGACTCAACAGCTCAAAGCGATCTGTTCTTCCGTCTATATGTTCGGCAATGGCGGTGCCAACCATGGGTGCCAGGGCAACACCGTGCCCAGAATACCCACCAGCGGTATAAAGCTGCCTGTTCAGCTGTGCAACATAGGGTAGGCGGTGGCGAGTTACCGCCAGTGTGCCACCCCAGGTGTAGTCGATCGGCACATCGCCAAGTTGTGGAAATACGCCTAACATGGCTTTGCGCACGGTGCGTTCTATCGTGCTCGGGAATCGGTATGAGTAGTTTTCTCCACCGCCAAATAACAGTCGATCCGCCCCGACTCGTCTGAAGTAATTGACCACAAATCGCGAATCGGCAACCGCGTCATTGTAGGGTAGCAGCGCAGCAGATCGATCCCCCAGTGGTGCCGTGACGGCAATAAAATTATTGATCGGCATGACGTGTTTGTTCAACGTCGGTACCAGATTGTCCAGGTAGCCGTTAACGCCTAAAACAACGTGATGACAGGTTACGCTGCCTTGTGCTGTTACAACCCGTTGCCCACGGGACCGTTTGATCGGGTCGATACGCACGACTTCGCTTAGCTCATGCTGTTAAGTTGGGCGGACGCTTAACGCAACCCGAAAGCGGGTCCATGATTTGTTTGGC
>CALKXZ010000128.1 GCA_938003775.1 uncultured Granulosicoccus sp.
GTATCACCTGCACACTGGTAAGGTGCATTTCTATTCGCCTGCCCACGGTGGCAAGGTACAGGAAGGCCACGTCGTTGAGGGTATTGATAACCCGCAATTGGACGAACATCTGGGTGATATGGCGGCTGAGCTGCGCGAGGAATTGGAGCTGGTTCAAGGTGCTTGCCATGAATTTGATATCGACGCTTATCGCGCAGGTGAATTGACACCGGTGTACTTTGGCTCAGCCATCAACAATTTCGGTGTGGCCGAGTTGCTGGCAGATTTTGTTAAGTACGCACCACCGCCACAGCCTCGTACAACAGTGACCCGAGAAGTACAGCCAGTTGAGGAAAAATTCACCGGATTTGCCTTTAAAATCCAGGCCAACATGGACCCGCAACATCGTGACAGAGTGGCCTTTGTGCGTATCTGCTCGGGTAGTTTCAACAAGGGCATGAAAGCGCGTCATGTGCGTCTGGGGAAAGATGTTCGGTTAAACGATGCATTGACCTTCATGGCTGCTGATCGTGGCCATGTCGAGGAAGCATTCAGTGGCGACATTATCGGCTTACACAACCATGGCACTATTCGTATTGGCGATACCTTTACGGTGGGTGAAGATCTGGCATTTACCGGTATTCCTAATTTTGCCCCCGAGCTTTTTCGTCGTGCTGTGCTGAAAGACCCACTAAAAATGAAGGCATTGCAAAAGGGCTTGAGTCAATTGTGTGAGGAGGGAGCCACGCAATTGTTTAAGCCACTGATCAGCAATGACCTTATTCTTGGTGCGGTTGGCGTGCTGCAGTTCGAGGTCGTGGCGCAACGTTTAAGAGATGAGTACAAAGTTGAATGTCAGTTCGAAACGGTGGGCGTACAACAGGCTCGCTGGGTAAGGTGTAATGATGCAAAGATGCTTGCTGACTTTACCAAAAAACTGGATATGAACCTGTCGCACGATCATGCCGGTGAGCTGGTATACCTGGCACCCACCCGGATCAATCTGCAAATGTCTCAGGAGCGTTGGCCAGAGGTTGAGTTTCTCGCCACAAGGGAACAGGTATTCAACTAAGTCATCCGATTGGCGGTATCATTGCGCAGTGCCGCGTAGCGTTGCCAGATATCCGCTAATGAACAATCAGCTTTTCACCGTTGGCACTCATTGAGAACCATTGCAGAACCACTGCAAAACCAGTTAAGAGGAGCAGTATGCGAACTTGTTTTTTTCACCACGTAAGCTGTAGTCGGTACACCCCTACCCAATTGATGCGGGCTATGAAATCAACGGTGCGATATTGGATCATGTCGCTGGTGGCCATTGTTGCCATGACATCATCGCTGGCACAGGCCGAGTACCTAGGATTGCTGTCTGGCCGATCCGCTAATCCAGGTGCGTTAACTGACCTGTCCGTGGAGTTGGGTTTGGTTACCGGTGACTTGGGACCTGCTGACTATCAAAACATTGCGGCCCGAGTCAATTATCGGATAGCACCGGAGATTGTTATTTTCGGCGATGTGGGTACCAGTGAATTTGGTGATTCTGATGGCACGCCGTTTGGCTTAGGCGTTTTGTACCATTTGTCCAAGCAACGGATCAGTCCGGCAATCGATATAGCCGCTAAGGCCAGCTATCATCGCGGTGAGTATGAAATTGGTTCACTGGAGGGTGATCTATCAGGCCTATCGCTGGAGGTACTGATCAGTGGTCAGGAACCGCTGAGTGCGGCGGGTCTTGGCTGGTACGCCAATACCGGCATTCATCGTCTGAGATCAACCCTTATTTTTGATGACACTGACACAGAGTTGGGTGTAGGTGCCGGACTGATTCTACCGGCAGGTCCCGGTGAGGCCTATGCCGGATTTGACTTCATTGATGAAATGAGTCTAGGTATAGGCTTCCGCTATTTCGTACGGTAATACGATCTGGTGACAACGCAGGAGAAACGGTATGACGATAAAAACAGACGTTGTCATCATTGGAGCAGGTCCGGTTGGCCTGTTCCAGGTATTTGAACTGGGATTGCAAGGCCTTAGTGCTCACGTTATTGATGCATTGCCGCAATCGGGTGGACAGTGCACCGAGCTGTATCCGGACAAACCTATTTTCGACATACCGGCTGTGCCTGAATGTACGGGTCAGCAGTTAATCGATAATCTGGAAAAACAAATTGCCCCGTTCTCACCCGGTATGCACCTGGACCAGACAGTTGAGGTGCTGGAAAAGCGCGCTGAGAATGCGTTCTATATCAAGACCTCTGTCGGTACTGAGTTTGACTGCCGAGCGGTTATTGTGGCAGCCGGTGCCGGCTCATTCACACCGGTACGTGTGCGGATTGAGGGCCTGGATACCTTCGAAAACAAACAGCTGTTTTACCGGGTAAGAAATCCTGATTCGCATGCTGGCAAAGACATCGTGATTCTCGGTGGCGGTGACTCTGCTCTGGACTGGGCTCTGCAGCTGGCGCCGACGGCAAAAAGCTTAACGCTGGTTAATCGGACTGAGCGTTTTCGCGCGGCAGAAGCCTCTGTGAAAAAACTCTACGCGCTGGCCGATGCCGGTGGCGCGACCGTTTTGATGGGCACACTGAAATCGTTTGAAACAGCAGAATCGAAACTGAGCAAACTGACCTTTGTGCTACGTGATGAAGCGAAGAGCGAGGTGACTTTGCCAGTGGACGACTTGCTGGTGTTTTTTGGTCTGTCACCAAAGCTTGGGCCAGTTGAACACTGGGGTATGGCGCTAGAGCGAAAACTCATTACCATTGATGTCTCGACATTTGAGACCTCGGTGCCCGGTATTTACGCGATTGGCGATATCAATACCTACGCTGGCAAGAAGAAGCTGATACTCAGCGGGTTTCACGAAGCAGCATTGGCTGCCTACGCGATCAAACAGGTGTTTGAGCCGGACAAGAAAGTTAACGTGCAATACACCACAACCAGCCCACTTATGCATGAACGCTTGGGTGTGAACGATGAGGCGAGCGGTGTAACGGACGCATCGGTAAGCACAGCTTCGACGTGAAGCTTCAGCAGCTACGATGTATTGTAGCCATGGTGCGTAACAATCTGAACGTGTCTGAAACTGCCGCGGCTCTGCATACCTCGCAGCCCGGTGTCAGTAAGCAGATTAAGCAGCTTGAGGAAGAATTGGGCGTGCAGCTGTTCGAGCGAAGCGGCAGGCAGATTATTGCAGTTACGCCTGCAGGGGCCGATGTTATTCCCGTTGCTGAGAAAATTCTTGCAGGCACTGACGATATCCGCAACCTCGGACGCCAGCACGCTGACCCGCACAGCGGTGAGCTGCGCCTTGCCACCACCCACACGCAGGCGCGTTATGTGTTGCCTGCCATCATTGCGTCTTTTGGTGAGCGCTACCCGCGGGTAAATATTCATTTACACCAGGGAACACCGAAGCAGATGGCCACCATGGTCGACAGTGGAGAGGTGGATTTTGTAATAGCGACCGAAGGTCAGCAGCACTACGATAACCTGGTGATGCTGCCGTGCTCACGGTGGCACCGGGCTGTCGTGGTTAAACCGGATCATGCACTGTTCAAGGTGGCGCAGTTGGGGAGCCTGACGCTGGAGGCCTTATCCAGCTTTCCACTGATTACCTACGTATTCGGCTTTACGGGTCAATCGCGACTGGACAAGGCTTTTCGTGAGCGCGGACTGGAGCCCAATGTAGTGCTTACGGCCGCGGATACGGATGTTATTAAAACCTATGTACGGTCGGGACTGGGCGTTGGCATCATTGCCCGTATGGCCTACGAGGCGCATCAGGACGCCGACCTGAAGCTACTTGACGCAGCTCATCTGTTTGAAAGTAGCACCACACATATTGGAATGCGTCAACAGCGTGAACTGCGACCTTACATGTATGACTTTATCCAGCAGTTTGCACCGCATCTGCATGCTGATCTGATTGACCGTGCACTGGCAGCCAGTAGTGCTCGAGAGCGATTAAAACTGTTTGCTGATTTGCAATTGCCTGAGTTCTAACATCGTTTTTCTTGCGAACTTGCCCGTGCCAGGTGTCGGCAGACAACACTGGGGTTATCTATTGATAACTTGTGTCGCTCTTGTTTGTCGCGCACTGACCCATAATCCAGGTTTGTTCAATACACCGATCATCCCCCAGCATCAGTAGTGAAAACAGACGATCACGCCAGTTGTGCTGCTGCTGTATGCGCCGTGACAGTAGCGGTGTAGCGTGTTCATCCAGGACGACAAAATCTGCCTCCTTGCCCACTTCAAAATTACCGATATACGCATCAAGATCAATGGCTCGCGCACCTCCCAGTGTTGCCATATAAAACGCCTGTTCAGCTGTCAAGGTATGGTGTTGCAGTTGTTGAACCTTATAGGCTTCGTTAATAACGCGTAGCATCGAGAAACTGTCTCCGCCACCAACGTCTGTTCCTAAGCCCATCTTGACCTGATGTTTCTGTGCCGCCCTTAAATCAAACAGCCCGCTACCGATAAACAAGTTTGAACAGGGGCAGTGGGCGACTGCCGCATCAGCGCTTGCCAGTCGTTTCCAGGCGCTGTCAGATACGTGTATTGAGTGGGCGAATACAGAACGTTTTCGCACCAGACCAAACTGTTCGTAAACATCCAGATAGTCGGTTGATTGAGGATACAGTGACCGTACCCAGTCACACTCATCTGCGTTTTCCGCCATGTGAGTGTGTAAATGCACACCGGCATTCTCATCGAGAAGTCGCCGAGCCATCTGCAATTGCTCGGCGGTACTGGTTGGTGCGAACCGCGGTGTAACCGCGTAGCCCAGTCTATCCTTGTTGTGCCATCGGTCAATCAATGCCTGACTTTGCAAGAACGAAGACGCCGGTGTGTCGAGTAACTCTGACGGTGCGTGCCGGTCCATCATAACTTTTCCACAAATCATGCGCAGACGCCTACGCTGTGCTTCGGTAAAAAAGGCCTCAACCGACTCTGGGTGCACCGTGCCGAATACCAGTGCCGTGGTGGTCCCGTTATTCAGGAGTTCGTTGATAAAAAAGCGGGCAGTCTCTGTGGCTAACGCCGGATCTTCAAAACGAGTTTCCGCCGGGAACGTATATTTTTCGAGCCATTCGAGTAGCTGCTTGCCATAGCTGGCAATAATGTCGACTTGCGGGTAGTGAATATGTGTGTCTATGAATCCCGGTACGATCAGCTTATCGTGCAGATCAATTAGGGTGGCGTTAGCGGGTATGGGTACATCTGCGTTGCGACCCGCCGCCACGATATGACCATCCTCAATCAGTAAGGTGCCGTTTTCTATGTATTGCACGGCCTGCATGCCATCGCCGTCTGGATCGGACAGGCAATGCAGCAGGTTGGCACGAATTGCTGAGAGTGAAGCGCTCATAAACTAACGGTTCTGCTGTGAAAATCTGAGAGTTTTAATCATAGGCGCTGACCGGCTCACAAGGTACACTTCGTCAACAAAGTGTACTTGAAACTAGATCGCGAACACGGCTTAGTAATGACTGACAACGTACCCGACACCCTGGCTACCAGCGTTATAGTGCCACTGGTTGACATGCGCGCGATTTCAAAATCTTACCCGGGTTGTTTGGCCAACGACGCCATTGACTTACAACTGAAAGCGGGGCGTGTACATGCGCTGCTTGGCGAAAACGGTGCCGGTAAAAGCACACTGGTCAAGATCCTCTACGGTTTACTGGCAAGCGATACCGGTACTATCCGCTGGGCGGGTAATCTTGTGCATATTGATTCACCCAGCGCTGCTCGCGCACTGGGAATTGCCATGGTATTCCAGCATTTTTCCTTGTTTGACTCTCTGAGCGTGTTGGAGAATATTGCGCTGGGCATGGATCAGGATGCCGACAACGATTTACGCCAACGCATTATTGAGGTATCCGCGCGCTATGGGTTGCCATTGGACCCTGATCGCTCTGTATACACCTTGTCGGTTGGGGAACGGCAACGCATAGAGATTGTGCGATGTCTGCTGCAACAACCAAAGCTGTTGATCATGGATGAACCCACCTCGGTACTGACACCGCAGGAAGTGGCGGACCTGTTTGCCACGTTGTCGCGGCTTGCCGAAGAGGGCGTAGCTATCCTGTATATCAGCCACAAGCTTGAGGAGATACGTCAGTTGTGTCACGAGGCGACCATTCTTCGTGGAGGTCGCAAGGTGGCGAGCGCTAATCCGCAAGAAGAATCGGCCAGCTCCTTGGCAGCCTTGATGATGGGCAGCGACTTACCAGTCGCCCGTGTGGCTGAGGTACGTAAAACCGGGCCGGTCTTGTTCAGTATGGATAACCTAACCCATCAGGCGGGTACCACCCACGGTATTAACCTGCAAGGATTGACTCTGCAAGTGGCAGCGGGCGAAATCGTCGGTATTGCTGGGGTTGCGGGAAACGGGCAGGACGAATTCATGCAAGTCATCAGCGGTGAATCGTTACTGGCTGCGCCGAATCGGCTCATGCTTAAAAACCAGCCAATCGGTCATATAAACGCTGCTGGGCGACGCCGCATGGGCCTGTGCTGCGTACCTGAGGAGCGGCTGGGGCACGCCGCTGTACCGGGTTTAACACTCACCGAAAACGTTTTTCTAACGGCACACCATACCAAAGCACTGCGTCACTTCGGCCTGATCTCTCATCGACGTAGTCGTGAATTTGCGTTGGAAATTATTCAACGTTTTAATGTGCAGTGCCATGGTGCACACTCGTTAGCGTCTAGTCTGTCCGGCGGTAATCTGCAAAAATTTATCGTGGGTCGAGAAATTTTGCAGTCACCAACGGTGCTGGTTATCTCACAGCCGACCTGGGGAGTCGATGCCGGTGCCGCTGCCGCTATTCATTCGGCTATTAGAGCACTGGCGCAGCAAGGGGCGGCTGTGTTGCTCGTGTCTCAGGATCTGGATGAACTGATGCTGGTGACTGATCGTATTGGTGCATTGTGCGCTGGGCAGCTCTCCCAGATGCACCGCACTGCTGATATCACGGTGCGGCAAGTGGGATTGTTGATGGGCGGGGAAATCGCCGCGTGATAGCGTTGCAACGACGAGCCAGTCCGTCGCGATTAATGGGATACCTGGCGCCGGTATTGGCGTTGGGTTGTACGCTGGTGGCTGGGCTTATCTTGTTTGCACTGCTTGGCGTACCTGTGGGTCTTGCGTTCCATGCCTACTTTATTGAGCCCATCAGTAGTGTTTACGGGTTGTCTGAGCTGGCCGTGAAGGCCACGCCGTTGGTGATTATCGGTGTTGCCCTGTCTATTGGCTTTCGTGCGCAGGTGTGGAACATCGGCGCAGAAGGTCAGTTGATTCTTGGTGGTATAACTGGTGCCGCTGTTGGGCTTTTCTTTTATGAGGTCGACAGCTGGTATGTACTGCCGTTAATGATACTGGCCAGTGTGCTCGGTGGCATGGTGTGGGCCGGTGTTCCGGCGCTGCTTAAAACGCGTTTGGGGGTCAATGAAATTCTAACCAGTCTGATGCTGACCTATGTGGCGGCATTGCTGTTGTCATGGCTGGTGGCAGGCCCGATGCGCGACCCTGATGGTTTCAATTTTCCTGAGTCACGGCTGTTCCACGATGCCGCACTGCTGCCGCGTATTGTCGACGGCACTCGCTTGCACTTGGGTGCGGTGATTGCGTTGGGTATTGTTGTGGCTGGTTGGTTGCTGTTATCGCGTACGCTGTTAGGGTTTGCGTTGCGGGTTAACGGCATGGCCCCAAAAGCCGGTGCTCACGCAGGGTTTAGTCAAACACGGCTGGTGTGGATTGCGCTGTTGATGGGTGGTGGCTGCGCGGGACTTGCCGGTCTGTTTGAGGTGGCAGGTCCTATCGGCCAATTACTCCCGAGCATTTCACCGGGCTATGGATTTACGGCCATCATTGTGGCCTTTTTAGGGCGCTTGCATCCAGTGGGTGTCTTAGTGGCGGCGCTGATAATGGCACTGTCCTACTTGGGTGGGGAGTCTGCACAAATCACGTTGAATTTGCCATTGGCGGTGACCGGTGTTTTTCAGGGCATGTTGCTGTTCTTCCTACTCGCGGCCGATGTACTAATCAATTACTCGTTTGTCTGGACGCGCAAAGCGACTCAGCAGGTTGAATCATTGTGATGGTTAAATACGCATGAACGAGACACTGATCCTGACTGTGCTCACCATCATCACCGCAGCGACGCCGTTGGTGTACGCCGCAATCGGCGAATTAGTCGTGGAGCGCTCTGGAGTGCTCAATCTGGGTGTAGAAGGCATGATGCTGTCGGGTGCGGTCTGCAGCTTTGCTACCGCTCATTACACCGGAAGTGCGAGCCTGGGTATTCTGGCTGGCATGCTGGCCGGTATGCTTATGGCATTGCTGTTCGCGTTTCTAACCCTGACGCTGCAATCATCGCAGGTGGCCACAGGTCTGGCTCTGACACTGTTCGGCATTGGTCTCACCGCATTAATCGGGCAACCCTTGGTCGGTATTGCGTTTGGTGGACTGCCCAGCTTAGATGTGCCGTACTTGAGCCAGCTGCCTGTCGTGGGTCCTTTGCTATTCAGCCACGATATTCTTGTCTACGGATCATTCGCGCTAGTGGCGGCAGTGGCCTGGTTCTTAAATCGATCCCGTGCCGGGCTGATACTGCGATCCATTGGTGACTCACACGATGCAGCCCATGCCCTAGGGTTACGGGTTATTCGCGTGCGCTACCTAGCAACGCTGTTTGGGGGTGCCTGTGCCGGCATCGGTGGTACCTACCTGTCCATGGTATATACGCCCATGTGGGTTGAAAACATGAGTGCAGGGCGTGGATGGATCGCACTGGCATTGGTCGTTTTCTCTATCTGGCAGCCTGGACGCTTGTTGCTCGGGGCGTACCTGTTCGGCGGTATCAGTATTTTGCAATTACATGCGCAAGCGCTAGGAATTAATGTGCCAGCCCAATTAATGTCGATGCTACCCTACGTCACTACCATACTGGTGTTGGTACTGATCTCACGAGATCGCGGAAGGATTCAGCGCAACGCGCCAGCCAGCATCGGGCAGTCATTTCATCCGACAACTTAATCCGTACCGGGTGGTTGTCGCAGTAAAACCGTGGAGATATACATGTCAATAAGTTTGTTCCTAAAGCGTGTCAGCCTGATTGCAGGTACGGCACTTGTATCGGCTGCAGCGCTAAGCGCACAGGCTGCTGATCCTGTCAAAGTCGGATTTGTTTATGTAGGTCCGGTTGGCGACCATGGCTGGACCTACCGCCATGATATTGGACGCCAGGCCATTGATGCTGCATTGGGCGATAAGGTAGAAACCTCTTACATCGAAAGCGTGGCAGAAGGTGCTGATGCCGAACGCGTTATTCGCAAGCTGGCCAGCAGTGGTCATGATCTGATTTTTACCACTTCATTTGGCTACATGAATCCAACTATAAAAGTAGCCAAAGACTTTCCAGATGTTAAGTTTGAACATGCCACTGGCTACAAACGAGCCGAAAACGTGTCTACCTACGGTGCACGTTTTTATGAAGGGCGAGCGGTTATCGGCACCATGGCGGGCATGATGACGAAAACCAACACGATCGGTTATATCGCCTCATTTCCTATTCCTGAGGTGGTGCGCGGTATCAACGCGTTTACCATTGCTATGCGCAAGGTTAACCCTGATGCCGAAGTCAAGGTGGTTTGGGTCAATAGCTGGTACGACCCAGGTAAAGAGGCCGATGCCGCTAAGGCATTGATCGATCAAGGCGCTGACATAGTCACGCAACACACAGATTCGCCAGCGCCTTTGCAGGTGGCAGAGGAACGCGGTGTCATGGGTTTCGGTCAAGCTTCCGATATGATTGCGTTTGCCCCCAAGGCCCAACTGACATCAATCATCGATGACTGGGACCAGTACTATATTGATCGTACTCAAGCGGTGTTGGATGGTACCTGGGAATCGCAAGATACCTGGGACGGCATTGCCAGCGGGATGGTTGCGTTTCCTGAATACAGTGCCGATGTACCTGAAGATGTGAAGGCAGCCGCCGAAGTTATCCGCGAAGGCATCGTTGACGGTACCTTGCATCCGTTCCAAGGACCGATACTGGATCAGGCAGGCACTGAAATACTGGCCTCTGGTGAAGTACTGGATGACCAAGCACTATTGGGCATGAATTATTATGTGCAAGGTGTCCAGGGTGATTTGCCGAAATAATCCGTAGAAAATGACAAACTGGTGCCCGAGTTACAAATCGAACTCGGACCAGACTGGGCAGTGATCAGACGGTTTTTCCATCGCGCGGATGTCATAATCGATGCCGCTGTCCAGTAGTTTTGGCGTCATCGATTTTGTGCACATGACGTGGTCGATACGCAGGCCACGTTTTGGATCACGATCAAAGCCCTTGCTACGGTAATCGAACCAGCTGAATCGGTCGTTACGTGTCGGGTACTTTACGCGATAGCTGTCATCCAGCCCCCAGTGGGTCAGTCGTTGCATCCATTCGCGCTCTTCGGGCAGGAAACTGGTTGAGCCGGCACGTAACCAACGCTTAACGCCATCCGCACCAATGCCCAGGTCCTCGTCAACCGGTGCTACGTTGAAATCACCGATCAGTGCAAGGTTGTCTTGCGGTGAATGCTCATCTTGCAGCTTTTTATGAAGGTCTTTGTAGAATTTTTCCTTAGCGGGAAATTTGATCGGGTGGTCGCGTTTTTCGCCTTGTGGAAAATAACCATTGATGATGGTAACCGGTGCACCCTGGGGGCTGCTAACGGTTGCGGTAATCAAACGCTTTTGCGCGGTCTGATCATCACTGGAAAAACCAATGCTGACATTTTCCATAGGCGTTTTGGACAGCAGTGCAATTCCGTAGTGGGTTTTTTGTCCCGCAAACGCGCAGTGAAAGCCCAGCTCGCTCAGCGCATCGACGGGAAAGTCGTCGTCGACCACCTTGGTCTCTTGCAAGCCAATGACATCGGGTGAATAGGTATCCACCAAAGCCTTGAGTTGGTGCAAGCGCAATCTGACGCTATTGACGTTAAATGAAACAATGATCATGGTCATCTCCGGCACTCAGTTAGGATCACTAGCAGCACAGATACGTAAGATCAACAACGCTAACTGTTAAACATTACTCTAACTGACACTGGTCGTGCGTGGGTACCTTCCAGCGCGGCAATTAATGCATCACGACGGGAATCTAATGCGCTGATTTCCTCCTCCTTTACCGACGGGTTGACGCGGGCGAGCGAAACCAACCGTTCACGGGCCTCACCTATATCTTCCTCAATAGCCACACGCGCTTCATCCACCATGGCCGGTAACACCGCCTCTGCCAGCACGGCGGATTGATCTAACAGTTTCTCCAGCGTTCCCCGATTTTTCAAGACTATTTTGCGTAGCGCATTGCGATCATAGCGTTGCTTGCGACTATCTAGCTCGATAGTGGCTACCAGCTCGCTATAGTCTTTGCCATCGATGCCTACGCTCCAGCTCTGCACCCGCGCGGGTAGGTAACGGTCAATGTTCAGGCTGGCGTCTGCGGTGCATTGCAGCACGTAGCTGGCTTCGACAAATGTCAGGTTTTTAGGTAGTTCCTCAGCCTTAATGACCTGACAATCGGCCTGACCGAATCCTTCGTCCAGTATCAGATCCATAGCGGCGGTGACCATCGGGTGGTCCCACGTTAGAAAAGTAAAATCCTCTCGCGTCAGCGCTGCGGCTCGGTCAAAGGTTAGCGTCATACCGGCGGGTGATAAATGCGGAAAGTGCTCAACCTGCATGTGATCACTGGGGTGGATAATCCAGTGGTCGCGCTGCTCAGCCACATCCACGCCAAAGCGATCAAAGATCGCTTCCATAAAATCTTGCAGTTGATAGTTGCGATCCACCCGTGCCAGCGCATCGAGGTGCTCCTGGATTGTGTCCGGACGGTTCGAGTTGATTTCCAACAAGCGGTCTCGGCCCGCTTCTAATGCTTGTTCCAGTTCAACCCGCAGTGTTTGCGTCTTAGTCATTAAGTCATCCAGTGGAACAGCGGTGCCGCTGTTTGCCAGCTCGATGGCCTGCTCCAGTTCGGGGGCAATTTGCGAGCGCACAGAGGCGCCAGAGGTACAAATGCGCTCAAAGGCGTTCAGTCCCTCGTGATACCAGCGCAGCAGGAGTGCATCGGCGCCAGTGTCTGCGACTGGTACATGAATCTGAATTGTGTGTGTTTGACCGATTCGATCGAGTCTGCCAATACGCTGTTCAAGCAAATCGGGGCTGTCGGGTAATTCGAGCATCACCAGGTTGTGCAGAAACTGAAAATTACGTCCTTCGCTGCCAATCTCTGAGCACAGCAGCAGGCGACAATCCTCTTCGGGGTCTGCAAACCAGGCAGCGGCACGATCACGCTCAACAATCGACATATGTTCATGAAATTGAGCGCTCTGAACACCGGCTACACGCAGAAATTCAGCCAGAGCTGAGACCGTTTCAACACGTGAGCAGATCACTAGAATTTTGTGCGGGTACTGCTCGGAGAGAAACTCAATTAACCAGGCAGCTTTGCTCTCGAGCAAATTGTCATCGAGCGTGTAGGTGTGTAACTGACGCTCGGGAAACCCTGTAATGGCTTGACGGGTATTGCGAAACATGAGGCGTCCAGTGCCGTGCCGATCAACCAGTTTGTTGATCAGTGTTTGTCCCAGATCACTGAGTGACAATGCAGCATCGGAGCTGAGTGTTTTCTGTTCTGCGTCGCTGAATGTTTCTCCGAGTAATGAGGCCAGTTGTTTGATTTCATCGGTCGTTAGGGCGCAATCACCGGCCAGCTTCTCAGCAACAGCTGCGACCCAGCCAAACTCAGCTTCTTCAGACAAGTATTGAGCTAAGGAGCCAAAGCGCTCCGGGTCGAGCAGCCGTAGCCTGGCAAAGTGCCCTGATTGTCCGAGCTGCTCCGGTGTTGCTGTTAGCAACAGTACCGATGGCGTTTCCATCGCCAGCTCTTCTATCAGATTGTAGGCTTCGGACGGTTCGTCGGGTTCCCAGCTCAAGTGATGCGCCTCGTCAGCAACTAGCATGTCCCAACCGGCGCTGGCCGCTGCATCGCCAATCTCGTCGTGGTCGAGCAAGGTGTCCAGCGCGCATAGCACCAATTGTTCCGCTAAAAAGGGATTGCCGTCTGGGGCCGACTCTTTCAGTTCATCAAAGCGCTCGGCATCCATGATGCGAAACGTTAAGTTGAATTTGCGTAGCATTTCCACAAGCCACTGGTGAATCAGCGCTGATGGCACAACTACCAAGGCGCGTGATACGCGATTGTTGACCAAAGCACTGTGGAGTATCAGGCCAGCTTCGATCGTTTTACCTAAACCCACCTCATCAGCGAGCAACAGACGTGGATGGGTGCGTTTCATGGCTTCCACGGCTATGTACATCTGGTGGGCCAGAACGGACACGCGCGCGCCCATTAAACCCCGAACCGGGGACTGCGCCAGCTGGTGCCGATGTTCGAATACGTTGCGGCGTAATGAGAACCAGCGCTGTCCATCGATCAGCCCCGCAAACAGTCGATCCCTGGGTGAACGAAATTGCAGAAAATTGTCCAGACCCGCTTCGTTGAGAATATCAACCTCGCTGGTGTCTTCACGGGTGCCGAAATAACTGAGCAGGCCCTCGTCCTCCTGCACCTTTTCCACGCGCAACTGCCAGCCTTCATGGCTGGTGATTAGATCGCCGGGTAAAAATGCGACCCGTGTGAGTGGTGCTGTCTCTTTGGCGTAGATTCGGGTTTCGCCACTGGCTAGAAAGACAACGGTGATCTGACGATGCTCTACCTCCAGGATAGTGCCCAGACCCAGATCGGACTCGGTATCGCTGATCCAGCGCTGGCCGGCGGTAAAATCGTTACTCATTATTAACTTAATTTAATCAAAACGTTAGCAGAGGGCATAAAAGCGTGAAATGCCTCCCAAATGGCTCAAGAGCGGGGTTGTAGGGTAATAAGCGCGCAATTGTAGCCCGAATGTTGTCCCTAAAAGACCCACTCAGCGCTTTAGCGCTTGTATTCGTAGAACAAATTACCTATATTGCAAGGGTTGGCAGCTCTAGGAGATTTTTACGGGTTTGTCAACGATAGCGACTGACAACGGTTCAATCCGTGAAAAGTCATATTAAGAGACGGGTAGTTACCGTTAGTGTAATGGGGTGTACTGCAGCCCAATCGGTTCGGACCTCTCGTCCATTTGTTGTTTTTTATATATATAGGGTATTAACTTGAGTACTGGTACAGTTAAGTGGTTCGACGCGGCGAAGGGTTTCGGCTTTATCGCTCCTGAAGATGGCGGCAAGGACGTATTCGTTCACCACACCGCAATCACTGGCGAAGGTTACAAAACGCTTGATGAAGGGCAGAAAGTGAGCTTTGATATCGAGCAGGGCCAAAAAGGTCCCGCGGCAGTTAACGTCGCAGCAATGTAAACGGTCAACCTGACACGGTTTTACACGCAAGCCCCGCAATCGCGGGGCTTGCTTGTTTAGAGCACACCAGAATCTTCAGTGAAGTCTCTGACTCCGGGGGAATCCACACCCGTGATCTGCTGATTGCTGCTGGCTTTTAACAGGCGTTTTAACAACGCCATGATTGGCTCAACCACTTCAATTTGAGCGAAAACCCCTGCAGCGCTGGTATGAAACACCTCTGAGCGCTCCATGTGCAGGTGGCTAAGATGGCTGGACGCGCTCTCCACGGTCAGCAATCGTAAGTAACCCTGCTTCTCTAAATGTCGAGTGGTCCGCTGATTAAAAAAGCCAAACGGATACGCAAAGGTATTTGAACTGAGCAGTGTTTTAAATTCTGAACGGTCCAGCTGCTGGGTCAGCAGGTGATCGTTGCACAAGGCCAGGTTGTAGTGATCCTGGCTGTGAAACCCGAATGTGACTCCCCGCCTCTGCATGGCGAGTATGTCCTGTGCCGTGGAAAACACATGGGGGTGATCACTCAGTGCTGGGATTTCCAAGATCAGGTGGTTTATTAGCTGTTCGATGGCCTCGGGTGGAAAGCTACGCTGTACGCATTGAATTACCGCCTGACCAGACAGCGATGCCAGTGTTGGGTAGCGTGCCAGCAGTCTGGAGGTAATTCGTGGGTGCCGGTTCAGCGCATAGTTCAATTGATTCACCCAAACCATCTCGCCCCGGACTGCTCTACCAATAAGATAGATACACGCTGGCATGCCATATTGCTCCAGCATAGGCAGTGCCTGTTGTTCAACACTGGCATAGCCGTCATCAAAGGTAATAGCCAGTGAGCAGGGCTGGGCTCTGCCAGTGGCAATGTCATCCACGGCAGCGACATGGTAGTGCTGCCGGTAATAGTTCAGGTGCCGTTCGAATACCACTGGCGATACGTTCACGTTCAAACCCGCTGTGTATGGTCCTGGGTTTTCTTCAACAGCGTGATACAGCAGCGTGCGTACGCGGTGGGGAGATAGCCTGATAATGACACCTGCCAAACCAACGTGGTACAGCACCACACCAGTGGCTTGAAGTAGCTTGCGTATTAGCTGACCAGCAGCACGTACTGCAGATACGTTAGGTTGTGAGCCAGCCTCAGCGGCCAGATTGTGACAGTTGTGCTCCATCAAGCTGATCTCGCCCATTGATCCAGCTGATCCAGTACGCGTCGTTCGGCGGCTACCGTGCGGTGCGTCCAGCTAAATTCACGGCCCAGAGATAAATCCTGTGGCCGGCACTCAAGTTTGCCTGCCAGGGCTTGCGCAACACAGTCCAGGTAGATCGCAGTGCCCGCTTTCACACCTTTAGCAAACAGCTGCGCTTCGCCGTCGCCGGGTTCATAGTGCACCGGCGCTGTTGCGGCAA
Organism: uncultured Granulosicoccus sp.; assembly: GCA_938003775.1. Lineage (GTDB taxonomy): Bacteria > Pseudomonadota > Gammaproteobacteria > Granulosicoccales > Granulosicoccaceae > Granulosicoccus. The sequence goes on from CALKXZ010000128.1 coordinate 15,815, forward strand.
TAGCACCACCGTCAACTGCGGCAACCAGTTCATGCACAGTCACGCCGAGCTTGTCGGCGTCGTCATAGTAGATGGGCCAGAACAGTGTGCTGTCGCCGCGATACCACGGTGACAAGCCTGTGTGCATATTGAGCGAGATGATCCGTGCGCGCTCGAAGATGTTCGAGCGAATAATTCGTGTGCCATAGACCACAATGACATCGGGTTTAATGCGATCCAGAATTGCCTCGCATGCCGGGGAGTTATGCGATACCACGTGTGAATGGCGACCTTCGCCGGGCATGGTTGGCGTCTGCTCGTTAGGCAATAACAGTTGTTGTAACTGCGCAGTGTCAGGCCCATAGCCACCGGCATAGTGCCAGCGCGCCAGCCTTTCCAGATAATGACCGCGTTTCAGCAGACGTTTGAGCCGCTGGTTGAACGTTCTGGTCACAGGCTCTGCGGTAATCACGTGCTTAATCTGATCACCAAACCGATTTAGGAAAGCGTTGCACAGATATCGGTGCTCGGGATTCCCTTGCGGTGTGTTACCACCAAGCAGCAAGACGATGCTCATGAACGTGTTTCAACCGATGAAGAGGTGATCTGTCAAATCAAGGCACACAGTGGCGAAGCAATATGTGGTGGCGGGTACGTTGGTTATCGGCTGGCAGCTACGGGGGTTAACAACGGTAAGGGGTTAAAAGCGGCGAAATGTGCTCAGTGTTGCGCCCGGTGGTCGCCAGACAGTGTGTCTCGGCGTTCGGTTCGTGACCGGTTCGATATTTGTCACTTACACTGTCACCTTTACCGCCTTTTTCTCGAAACAAGACAAGATATGAATACACTGGTAATCAATTGCGGATCATCGAGCATCAAGTACGCTTTAATCGATCCAGCAGACAAGCTCATATTGTCGGGTAAACGCGAACGCCTGGGTCACAGTGACAGTGATCGAGCCGGAACACATCAAGCGGCCATTGTTCAAATCCTCGAGGAGATTAAGGGGCAGCGTATTGACATCGTGGGGCACCGGGTGGTGCACGGTGGCAGCCGATATTCGGCGGCCCAGTTAATCGATAAAGCGGTGATTGCAGCCATTGAACGGCATATTCCAGATGCACCCATGCACAATCCTTTCAGTCTGGCAGCTATCGAGGCTGCCAGACAAGCATTGCCTGACGTGCCTCACGTGGCAATTTTTGACACGGCATTTCATGCGCGAATGCCGCGTCGTGCAACCACCTATGCCATTGACCAGCAGGTTGCTGATAAGCATGGTATTCGGCGCTATGGGTTTCATGGGATTTCGCATGAATATGCTGCAGGCATTGCAGCGCAGTTTTTACAACGACCATTAACCGAACTACGCATTATCACATTGCATCTGGGCAATGGTGCCAGTGCCTGCGCTGTGGAGTTTGGTCGTTCTGCTGAGACCAGTATGGGCAATACGCCGTTGGAAGGCCTGGTAATGGGAACTCGCTCCGGCGATGTGGATGCCGGTGTTGTACTGGCGTTGCTGCGTGATGGTTATGATGTCGATGCGCTGGATCAATTGCTAAATCATCGCGGTGGGCTGGCGGGTTTATCCGGTCGCGGTAATGATCTGCGCGAGATTGAACGCGCTGCGGCTGAAGGTGATGACAGATCACGGCTGGCAATTAATGTGTTTGCTCATCGCGCGCGTAAATACATCGGTGCCTACGCGGCGGCCATGGGGGGTGTAGATGCGATTGTATTTACCGGCGGTATTGGAGAGAAAAGCGCCAGCATGCGTGCTCGTATTGTGCAACGGCTGGAATTTTTAGGCGTGATACTGGACGAGGATCGAAACCGAGATGCCAGTGTGCAAAGCGATAACGAGTATGCATTGATTACCACTGCTCGCTCGCGTGTCGAGGCCATTGTCGTTAAAACGAATGAGGAGTTGATGATTGCTCGGCAATCACGAGCATTGGTACATGCCGCAC
>CALKXZ010000129.1 GCA_938003775.1 uncultured Granulosicoccus sp.
TGGCTCTGTGATTCGTGATGACGCACGCGGCTATGATGTCAACATAGACTCCGATGACGACGGTGTGTCGAACCTGCAGGAACGACAGCAAGGAACTGATCCATTCAGCGCAGCACCGGCGTCCGCGCCCTCCAATGAGCCAGACCCCAACACGGGCAACGCAGAGGAACAAGACGCGCTACCAGAACCTGCCACTAATCCCGCCACCGATCCAACAACAGATCTGGAGACTGATCCTGCAACCGATCCGACGATTAATCCCGCAACCGATCCAACGATTAATCCCGCAACTGATCCGACGACTGATCCCGCAACCGATCCGACGACTGATCCCGCAACTGACCCAACGCCTGCAAACGTTAGCGTAGACGTCATAGTTCCGCGCATTGCGCAAGCATCCGCGCCACAGATTGATGGTCAGGATGTGACACTAAACGCCCAGGGCGATTTTTCTGGCGAGTGGGCAGCGGCAGTGCAAAGCGATAATAGCGGTGCGCCCCTGTTGATCGACAATCTAATGATCGATATAGATTCAGAAGCCCCTGATGGCACACCGTATCGTCGCTGGGCCGCCATGCACGATGGCATCTATCTCTATGTTGTTGCACTCGTTGAAGATGAAGGAGATCGCGTCCGAGACTCCGGGACAAACCTGCCACAGGATGACAGTCTTGAGTTGTTCATTGATGGCGATAACAGTAAGTCCACAGACTACGATACCAATGATTTTCACCGTATTTTCCCGGTACAGCTAGCTGGCGCTGATAAACAGTCGGCGACGCTTGGCGACATTGCGGGTCCATATTCTTCTGCTGCGGCACTGACATTAGATTTTGCCACTGGCCCGGGCATAGGCCCCGATGGTATTCGACAAGCGCGCTTTGAGCAGGATGTTTATGAGCTGCGCATAGAACTGAGCTCGGCGGGTATTGATCCAGATACGGCGTTTGGATTTGAGCTACAAGTTAATGACGACGACAACGGCGGGCTGCGCGACTCTAAGTGGGGTTGGAAACACCCATCGCGAATCGACAGTGACGTTGATGGAACCTTTACGAATCCATCGTTGATGGGCACGCTAAAGCTCGAGTAATCAATGATGTTTAGTCAATGCTAGCGGTTAGCATCTTCTTAATAACACGCTGATTTCGGCTCTCGGCCAATAACACCGCGTCAATGCCATTCGTGTCTTTGACACGGGTATTGGCACCAGCGTTGATGAGCGATTCAACCAACCGGTGCCGATCACGACCAACGGCTGCCAGTAAGGCGGTTCGGCCTAGCGAATCAGCAGCATTCAATTGCGCACCCTTAGCCACCATCTGCGCCACCAAATGCTCGTAGCCTTTCTTAGTGGCTTCTATGACTGGGTACGAGTGATTGATGGTTTTGGCATTCACATCGGCACCTGCATCCACAAGATATTTGGCGACAACAGGCTGCTCCAGAGCAATCGCCGCAGCTAGTGGCGATTGTCCGTCAGTATCCCGGCCATTCACATTCGCACCCACCGCAATCAGGTTACCAACCAGCTTAACCAGAGAAGATTGTGGTGCCTGCATGATGGCTGTAACCAATATGTTGTCTGGTAACTCGTTGCGAAGCTCACCGTCTCGAATCATCATACGAACAACGGCTGAGCAACCCGCGCTGACAGCTCGGTTCAGGTGTGAACGCCCGCGATACTCGTACTGCACCGACAAATCAGGGTTGTCCCGCATGAGGGTTTCTATCTGACCGATATTACACTTTTGCACTTGATGCGCAAAAAACGCTTGCAAGGCCAATCGATAACTCTTTTTTTCTGATAGATGCGCTTTGAGTACAGTGCTACACAGCGGTGGTCGGATGAACGATGTCAGCGGTTTGCCATCGATCAATTCAGGATTACCCATGTCATTGTGCTCAATCAACAGCGAGCTGAGACGCTGCACGTGGCAGGAGGACGCAACCCGCCGATAGTCCGTATACAACGCCTGCCTCTGTGCGTCCTGTTGTGCAAGCGTCATCGGCTCGTCAACATCCAGTTCACTTTTACCCGCAAACTGAGGGTTAAATCGCGCGGCAAGCATCAGCTGAAAACGTTCTCCACCGAGACGGCGGTCGGTGGCAATAGCGTGATCCATGGCTGTCAATCCACGATAGTCCTTACGCGTTACTGATGCGCCACGACTGAGCATCATAGCCACCACGTCATCGTGATTACTGGTAATGGCAACCATTAACGGAGTCCGTCGCTCGGAATTCAGCGCACCGTTATCCACTTGAGCACCTGCCTGTATGATTCGCTCCACGATCGACAACTCACCGATCTTGGCAGCCAGCATTAGCGGCGTATTACCATGGACCACAGCCTCGGTTTTCGCGCCGTTTTCTAATAATAAATCGACCAGTGGCAGATCTCGATTGGCAATAGCACTCATCAATTTGCTTTCACGGGTCGCCGGTAGGTAATTGCAACTAGGTTTAAGTCTTTCAAGCACCGCGGGCTCAATCGAGTCGCTGGTACAGTTCCAATCTAGCAGTCCGCTGACTGGGCTGACTGATGGTGTGAAGGTCATGGCTTTGCTACCAATCTTTTCATCAAAATCCACGATCAGTACACCGCCGCGATTAATCGCCACACGTTTGACGCTGGTGCCAAAAATGCTGTTTGGTGGAGGTAGCTTGGCATCCGTGTTGTCATGAGGCATGACGCCATGTTTGACATAATGATCAGCCACGCGAAGTTTGACATTAGAGGTCAGGTTGAAGGCCTCTGAGAGCAGTGCAGCCTTGACATAAAGGCCACGAGAATGCCAGCTCTGCAAAGCTCCAGCACCGGTGGCAATCATGGCCAATACAATGATCAGCAGTTTCACGTGATTTATAATGACAAATGGAGGTAGGTGGAACCGTGGCCGACAATCCCTTGTCCCATAACTTGCGTATCGGCTTCATAATCCCCACTCTTAACGCCCCGGTTGGCATATTTTGTCTGCCATGGGTCAGTGGACATCTCACGGTGCCTGAACCTGATCACACTATGAACGAACCTCATCACAGGAATCTGCCAAATATATGAATATGCCGGTCAGCCATCCCACTTTCGTCCACGTTCGCAGCGAGCATATCCAGTCTCTCGATATTGACGTTCACGAGTACCGGCACACCGCCACTGGCGTCCCGCATGTGCACCTGGCCGCAGACAATGCGGAAAATGTTTTCATGGTGGGTCTTCGAACTATTCCCACAGATTCAACCGGTGTTGCGCATATTCTGGAGCACACCGTGCTATGTGGTAGCGAGAAATACCCGGTGCGCGACCCATTCTTCATGATGATTCGCCGTTCGCTGAATACCTTCATGAATGCCTTTACTTCCAGCGACTGGACGGCGTATCCATTTGCCACCCAGAATCGCAAGGATTATTTCAACCTGCTCGATGTCTATTTGGATGCTGTTTTTTTCTCGCGGCTACACGAACTTGATTTTGCACAGGAAGGACACCGGGTAGAGTTCGAAACCCCAGACGATGTGAATAGTGACCTGGTTTTTAAAGGTGTTGTATTCAATGAAATGAAAGGTGCTATGAGCGCGCCGACCAGTATGCTGTGGCAGACCCTAACTAAGCACCTTTTCCCCAACAACACCTATCACTTCAACAGTGGAGGTGATCCGGAGCACATTCCAGATCTGAGCTATCAGCAGCTCAAATCCTTCTATGACACTCACTACCACCCGTCCAATGCGGTGCTCATGACATACGGAGACATCACACCGGATGTGCTGCAATCACGGTTTGAAGAACAGGTACTCAATCGCTTTGAAAAACTGGATCGAACCGTTGGTGTTGAGCCTGCCAAACGATACCACTCTCCACTGCGGGTCCAAGAATCGTTCGCAACACAAGAGGTGGACACCACTGACAAAACACATATCGTGGTGGGTTGGTTGCTCGGCGAGAGTATCGATCTTGACCAACGCCTGCGCGCGCATCTGCTGTCCAGTGTGTTACTCGACAACAGCGCATCACCCCTCATGCGCGCTTTAGAGCAAAGCGATCTGGGTAATGCGCCCTCACCGTTGTGTGGTCTGGAAGACAGCGCTCGCGAAATGGTATTTGCCTGTGGCCTGGCTGAATTGATGCCTTCGATGATGACCTCAGCTGCGTTCTTGGCAGGAATGCCGAACGGGCCTGAAGCGCCACCTGAATAGAAATTGATTACGCCTACTTTGACGGAATCCGCTGCCAATTGATGCGCGCGGCACAACGGATTTCTTCGGCTGTTCCGTGCAGCTTTACGGACAGCCCACGCGCCTAATGCTGGACCGCAAAACCCGCGTTTTAGACATGGCCCAGCAAATGGACCAAGTGCTGGATGATTTTGATTT
>CALKXZ010000130.1 GCA_938003775.1 uncultured Granulosicoccus sp.
GTGCAAGCATTGTCGGGGCATTGTTGTTGCCAGCCGCATCAACCGCTTGCGGTAAATCTATGATCACTGGGCCGTCAGCCGCCATGAGTACGTTGAACTCAGATAAATCACCGTGAACAAGACCCGTGCATAGCATACGTAGAATATAGTGCATCATGGTAGTATGATCCTCAACCGCGCGTTCAGCGGGTATCAGAATATCGTTTAATCGCGGTGCAACTTCTCCTGCTTCGTCGGTGATAAGTTCCATTAACAACACGCCGTCAAAACAACCGAATGGCTCTGGAACGCGAACGCCGGCATCACGCAATCGATACAACGCTTCCACTTCCGCCGTCTGCCATGCCTTTTCTTGTTCATCACGTCCAAAGCGTGAGCCCTTTTCCATGGCACGCTGGCGCCGACTGTTCCGAACCTTTCGTCCTTCTTGGTATTGCACGGCTTTCTTAAAACTACGAGCCGCAGCATCCTTGTAAACTTTGGCACAGCGTATGTCATTGCCACACCGCACCAGGTATACGATAGCCTCCTTACCACTCATTAATGGCCGTAGAACTTCATCGACTAGGCCATCCTCTACAAGAGGCTGAATGCGCTTGGGTGTTTTCACAGTTATATCCAGATCTTGCTGAGCTTACGTGATTTCTATCCGCGAGGGTACAGCAAGCGCATAGCGTGTTCAGATTCTATCTTTACCCTAGTGATGCATCACTAGGGTTTAGTCAGTGTGTAAATAGCGCAAACCTGGACAATGGGCGTGCGGTAGCGCTGAGTAGCATGACAATCAGGGCCCACGAAACCGACCCGCCTGCTGTACTTCGTGTGACTGGGTCTTCGAGCACACGTGACACGGTGGTATCACCTTCCCGACCAGCCGTTGCCAGCCAGTTAAGCATTTGCTCTATAGAATCTGTGGTCAACCGGGCGCTGTCGGGCGAGCCTGCCAAGCACAGTTCCTCCGCAATACACAAGTCTAGTGCGTGTTCACCTTGAGCAATCACATGTAGCTGACTGTCGTTGTCGTCGCATAACTCTATGCGACGCAAAGCGGCACCTTGCGGAGAACCACTGGATGGCGTACTGATGGGCAGCTCACCAGAGAGTGCTTGGCACAATCGCACCGACTGTGTATATGGCAAAACAGTATCAGCTTGTCCGTGCAATAAAAACACGGGTGGCATATCAATAGCTTCGCTGATGATACGATCGGGCAATGAATTGCGCCGTATGATAGGCGCATTAAGATCCAGTGTTTCAAGTGTTTCGCCTAGCACCGCTTCTAGAATGCGTTGTCCGGTTTGCGTGTCAATATCACCTTCTATCAATTGCCTTGCAAAGTCTGCGAAGTCTGTTGGTGCATAAAAGAGAACGGCACTGGCTACCTCTTGCGGCCGTTCAACCGACAGTACACCTGCCAGATGGCCGCCAGCAGACTGACCGAAAAGTACAGGTTTGCCTGCTGCGCCATAACGAGCGGCGTTTTCCTGGACCCAATCCATCGCATCACTGGCATCGTCCAGCACTTGATCAAGAGTTGCATTATTGCATTCGATATTACCCTCCGACGTGCCAATGAGTCGGTAAAAGGGTGCGAAAACAACAAATCCTTGATTAACCAGCGTGGTGGCGAAGGATTCAATACCTAAGGCACCCGATGAGCGACGTTGCCAACTTCCGCCGTGATAGGCAATTAATGGCCTTAACGTTGGCCTCTGTGTCGGCAATTGATCGGGTGACTGGGTTGTAACAGGCTGTGGTGTGTGAATACGCATTTCCAGAGAACAGTCACCTTGATTCGTGGCAATGGATTTGTAAGCCACGCGCTGGGTAAAGGGCTGTTGTTTGCCCGCAATCGTTACTGCGCCAATATCAAATCGGGTACCGGGTGATAGTGTCCAGCGTTCAAGCTGATCGGCACCCGATGCAGCATTGCCTAGTCGATTGGTATCCAGCACGGCATTGCAATAATCAACCGTAGAGACCGATTGAAAATCAATTTCGCGCTGACAACTTGCCTCCTCATACCATCGGGTGTCGTTGGCTGCAGCCAATACCGAACTGTTTATCGCTTGACCTAGCGATCCACGAACATCTGTTGGAATTTGTGTCGCTACGCAACCAGCCCCAGTTACGGTGTAGACCGGTTGGTGCTGCAATGGAATTTGCAACAGTCCAGCAGCTTCGCATTCCAAGGCTGTACTCAGAATGGCTCTGCTGGTGTCTTCATCACCCGTCAGTAGTGCAGCTAGTAGGGGAATGCGCTGACTACGGACATAGCCGCGTGATAACGAAAGATCTCCTTCGGGTGAAAACAATCTATAAAGAGCGTCTATTTGTGGATCTGTTGGCGATGGAAGATTTACGGTAATCAAGCCGTCCTCTAACTCGTTTCTCAGTGACTCGCGTAAATTTTGCTCAAGTTTTTCCATCGCCTCAACAACCTTGTTGCGGTCTAATACATCGTCAATTTGATCTTCAATCACGCGTTCCAGCAGCCGTCGTAGTAGTGAATCATCCACTTCTACTTGGATGTTCTGTCTGCTCAGCTGGCCTTCCAGATTCACCACCGGTCGTAGCACTAAGGTTCTGTTGCTGGTACTTAACGTAGGGTTTAGTCGAAGCTCGACCGAGACAGAAAGCTGGGCGTTCCCCGTTGCTGTAAAACTGAAGTTGTCGGTCGCCAGATCCTGGCAGCTACCGAGCCTGAATCCGATTATCTGCTTGGCTCGACCATCGGCCGCAATACGAGCATTGAGATCTACTGTGACGCGCACGGGTTCGTACAATGAGCTGAACGACAGGCCCAGTTGCGTATCGGATTCCAGGGTGATGTCAGTGTGTAAACGACGCACCTCAGTGCGCGTGCATCCAGAATCTGGTGCAATGTTGTAACGCGTATCGGAAAATAGCAGCTCACCCTGATTCAGAGCCAGGTTCGCCTGTTCAATTTGACGTCGGATTTTCTCAAGCAATAAGCGCTGCAAAGCGTCGGGCTCGCCTGGAATTGAGTCTATGGCAGCACCGAGTTCTTCCACTGTGACACTCAAACTGGCTGCCTTTGCGTTGATACTAAACACGGAAAAAGTGCTCAATGTGAACACAATCAGTACAACATGAACAAGCGTGTTAATGACAAATACTCCTGGTAACTGGATTCAGTGTACTGATTTTCTGTCAGCACACGTATAGGGGAGTTGTGTGCAACACTATTTTACGTTGCCAGAGTGTGGAGACAGGAAATGACTTACAGCCAGTTTAGTGAGCGGCAAAGCCAGTCTCGGCGCTTCATAGTAGACAAATAAATCACGTGATCCAATGAATGTCTGGAAAATCGCCGCTGCGGCTGCCATTATTTTTACCGGTATAGCCTGGTTCCGTGTCTCTACCCTGTCAACGTCGGGTGACCCTAGAATAATAGCCGAGTTGCTCGGGAAG
>CALKXZ010000131.1 GCA_938003775.1 uncultured Granulosicoccus sp.
GTTCGATGCTACTCAGGCGGTACAAGAGCCACAGGCCGTTGTGATGGATGCAGACGACGAAGACGACGAACCCTTCGAGCCAAGTCCCGGTGCTGGAATGTATCTGCCAGCTTTCGTGTTGCTGCTGTTAGTCATCGTCGAGAGTATTTTTACAGCTACGCGAGGGGTGTCGCTTTTGTCAGTGTCGCAAAGCGTGCTCGCGTTTGGTGCGGCTCTGTTGTTCACCCTACCAGCGGCTATTCGTTATTTAAGACGATAGTGCCGCATGGCGCTCATGTGGGCTGTAGTTGAGGCATACTGCGGGTCCGTTTGGATACGCTAACTTCTAATGGATGCATTACTGGCGGGTCTGCGTGCCGCAGGTGAGCCAACTCGGCTCAGACTACTAGCGCTGTGTGCACACGGGGAACTGAGTGTTACTGAACTCACGCAAATACTCGCTCAGAGCCAGCCGCGTGTGTCACGTCACCTCAAACTACTCGTGGAAGCGGGTTTACTCTCCCGGTTCAGGGAGGGATCACTGGTGTTCTATCGTATTGCCGAGGGTGACGAATCTGCTCATCTGGCTCGTACGCTGGTGGATCTCCTACCCAATGAGAACGCTGAGTTGAATCGTGACTTGTCCCGGCTCGACAAAATTCGAGAAAAGCGGGCTGAGATCGCTCAAAATTACTTTCAGGAAAATGCAGGTCAGTGGAGCAAGATCCGAGCGTTACACGTGCCCGAGGCCGACGTTGAAGCGCGATTGTTGGAAATGGTCGGGCCAGAACGTATCGGTAGCTATCTGGACATTGGCACAGGTACAGGTCGTATGCTCGAATTGTTTGCACCACAGATGGAACGTGGCATAGGTATCGATTTGAGCAGCGAAATGCTGGCAATCGCGCGGACCCAGCTCGAAGCGCAAAGCTACCGCCACATTCAGATTCGAAAAGGTGACATGTACAACATGCCAATTGATGATTGCTCTATCGATCTGGCAACTATTCACCTGGTTCTACATTACTCGCTGGAACCTGCAGCGGTGATCACCGAAGCTGCCCGTACATTGACTCAGGGTGGGCGCTTGCTCATTGTTGATTTTGGTGTTCATCAGGAAGAGCATTTGCGTAGCGAACATAAGCATCAACGGCTGGGTTTCAGTGACCGAGAAATTGAGCAATGTATGGAGCAGGCAGGTCTGACGATCGGACCTACCGAATCCCTGGTGGGTGACCCATTAACTGTCAAGCTCTGGCAGGGAACACGCATATGAGCGGGCTTGATTGGTGCTAACCACATTGACGTTAGGCACAGACAGCAAAGCGTAGTTGAATACATTGTCAAGACCTTGGGTGGCTACGTCCTGCAAGGCTAATGTCTGACAATCGAACCCGTGCTGCTCATTCTGGTCACGCTATGGATTTTTCCACCTGCACAATGACAGAGCCAATCAGGGCGCAGTCCTGCACTGAAAACGTTAATGGTAATCGACAGTCGTACAGGCGCTCCAGCACATGGTCTGTACGTGGCAGCGGCGCGTGCTCCATGTACTGCCAACTGTCATAGCGACTGGTGTACGCCTTGGGGTCGGCCGCGCCAAACCATTTAAGGTCAACGCCACGATCTGCACATTCTGTCAGGAAGTATTGATTTTGTGGGTCGGTGAACCGAGGAATACGGAACTGGATGGAGCTGGGTACTTCGTAGGCATGGCGGTGTCGTTGCGGGAGCAGTATTGCCTCACTGCCAGATTCTGTACCCTCATTCAACGCATTGGCAAATGCATCGTAACGCTCGTTCCAGCGGTGAGCGTTGTTGTCCAGATTCTGTAACTGTGGCCTGAGAATGGCGGCACGAAGGTTGTCCATGCGACCGCTACAGTTGGGTGTATCGAGTCTGATAGACGAGAACACACGGCTTGCGGGCGCTGCCTCATGACGTTCATAGAGCATGTACGATCCTGACAACACAACGGCACGTGCCATCACTTGCTCATCATTGCAGGTCAGCAGTCCTCCTTCGCCAGAGTTAATGTGCTTGTATGTCTGCGTGCTAAAACAGGCAACGCTGCCATGACTGCCACTTTTTTTACCGTTGAAACTGGCTCCCATGGTATGCGCACAATCCTCTATTAGCGCAACATTGTGTTGTTCAAGTAGTTGACACAGCGCATCCATATCAACCAGATGCCCACGCATGTGGGACAACAGCAACAGCCGCGCACCGGTTCGTTCGATAACTGTTTGCAGATGTGTCAGGTCAATAACCAGATCATCGGTGGTTTCTATCAGTATGGGTGTTCCGCCTACGGCTTGGATCGCACCAGGAACTGGTGACAACGTGAACCCATTAGTGAGCACGGGTTCGCCTGGTTTAATACCCCAGGCCCGCATGGCCAGTTGAAGAGCATAGCCGCCCGAGGCGCAGGCCAAGCAATATTGCTGCTGTTGATAGCGTGCGAATTCTATTTCTAATAAAGCTGTTTCTGACAATTCTGTCGGTGTCGCTATGTTATAGCGATGCAAACGTCCGTGTTGCAGGACCGTGACAGCGGCGTCTATGGCCTCTTGCGGGATAGCCTCCTGCTGGGTGAAATTTCCTTCAAAGCGCAGGGTAGAGTCCACAGTAATCATGAATTTTCGGATCGGGAGCTTGAGAGAGAAGATTGTTTGAGCGTGCGAGAAACCACTAACGCGACCATCACACCCGCAATAGCGCCAATCAGATGGCCTTCCCAGGACACACCTTTTTGTAAAGGCACCACGCCTTTGATCAGCGTTGAGGCGTAAAGCAAGCCAACTACCAATGCGATGATGACAGACTGGAGTCGCTGTTCGAATACACCGGCAAAAACGTGAAAGGCAATGAGCCCAAACACCACGCCACTGGCACCAATGTGCAATGCAGTGCGACCGAACAGCCACAGTCCGGTGCCAGCCAGTAACGTAATCAATACGACTATGGCCCCGCTGTTCGCCCGCGACCCTGCCAGCAGCAACATGGTGACCGCCAAGGGAATGGTGTTGCCCAGCAAATGTTTAAAATCACCGTGTAGAAATGGCATGGCTACAATGCCTGTCAGACCTCGCCATGTCCGCGGTACCAGTCCAAGTTTTTCCAGTGGCAGAAAATAATCCAGAGCAAACACAAACCAGATAAGGGCAATAAACACAGCAACCGCCGCCAAGTCTCGCTTGAGGGTGTGTACGTTGCGTGAGTCGATCAGGCTATTCATGGCAAGACCACGCTAGTGCTGGATGGGGTCTGTGTGCTCAGGCAAGCATCTGTCTGAGTCGATCAGCCACTTGTGCGAGGGTTTCGGGCGAGGGCATTGCCGCCTCGTCGCCATGTCGAATAGCGGAAAATTCCTCACGACTGATTGCCAGGCGGCCAGCATCCGGCTCGGCCAGATTGAGGATCTTAATCATTTCTTGAACATCGAGTGCCAGATCATCTGTACTCAGTCCCTGCGTGGCAGCGTGCAAACTAGCTGATGCTGCAGCGGTGGCCATGGCAGCTGTAGCGGTGGCCATACCGCCACTTGCTGTGGCGCTACCTGTGGCTTCATTACCAGGTTCTACCGATGTTTCGGATGGGTCGGTTGTGCTGGTCTGTGCTTGAGATTCGTGCGGTAGTGTGCCAGCCAGACCAGAGCCCTCTGACAGACGATCCTGCTCAGCCAATTTGCGCTGGGCCTGTGATTTGACGGCTTTGACAATAAAAAAGGCGGCCAATGCCAGTATCAACAACGTTAGAAACCACATAATCGAAAATCTCCACGGTTAGCTGTTATTAGTTGAACATGTAAACACACGACGAGTCTCTGGTGGGATGTCTGTCACTGATAGACTGACGCTGTGCAATGTACGATTCTTCCGAAACTGTGGTTGAACAGGTCAACGCCGATCCATATCCATAGTCTCATTCTTATCGATTTCAGAGTCCAGAATCCTGATGGTCCGACCCGACAAATCAATTGTCAAACGTTTCGACAGTCTCAAGAGTCATCTGGAGCGCGAAAACCCTATTCTAATCGACGCCATTGGTGGGTTCAGGAAGCTGGATTCTATCGGGTATAAAACCGGGTTAATCGGCACCGATGACTCGTATGCCATGCAGATTTCCTGGTGGCCGTTAGTTTCTATTCTGGGTGTGTTTTCAGCAGGAAAATCATCGTTTATCAATAGTTACCTGGGTAGAACACTGCAAAAAACCGGAAATCAGGCGGTTGACGATAAGTTTACGGTTGTGTGTTTTGGACAGGAAAACGCCGGGCGCGTGTTACCCGGTCTTGCGTTGGATGCTGATATGCGGTTTCCGTTTTATCGCATCAGCGATGAAATTGAAAAAGTGACCGAAGGTGAGGGAAGACGTATTGATGCCTATCTGCAACTGAAAGTCACAGATTCTGAGGTGGTTAGAGGCAAGATATTGATCGATTCCCCCGGATTTGATGCCGATGCCCAACGAACCTCTACGCTTAAGCTGACCAACCACATTATGGACATATCAGACCTTGTGCTGGTGTTCTTTGATGCACGTCATCCTGAGCCAGGCGCAATGCAGGACACCCTGACACACCTGGTTGAAAACACGATCGCCCGAAATGACAGCAGTAAGTTTCTGTTCATTCTGAACCAGATTGACACCGCTGCGCGCGAGGACAACACCGAGGAGATAGTGGGTGCCTGGCAGCGAGCGCTGTCACAAAAGGGTCTGACGGCGGGTCGGTTCTATACGATCTATAACAAGGAAGTCTCGTTACCTATCGAAGATGCCGCGCGCAGGGAGCGTTTTGAATCGAAGCGCGACGCTGATCTTGCAGAAATAGAGGACCGAATTCATCAGGTGGAAGTGGAACGAGCTTACCGAATTGTCGGCTCGATGGAAAAACAAGCCTATGCCATTCGTGATAAGGCTATACCGGCAATAACACGGCTTAAGCAATTATGGGCACGTCGTGTCATGCGGTTTGATGTCATTGCCTTGTGCCTGCTGGTGTCATTGGTGTTTGGTGCAGCATTGTTAACAGGCTCACTAGGTGCGCTGTTGTCACTGGTATTGAGCGTGTTTGCCGACCCAGTCTCGATGTTCGGTATCCTTCTGGGTGTGGCGATGTTGGCGCTTGTTGTGCATTTTTTAATACGCCATCTAGTGGCTCAGTATATGAGCCGTCGTTTGGCTGATACAGAGGATGCGACCTACGCCAAGGCATTTAAATTTAACACCCGTTTTTTTCGCTCTGTATTCAGTAAAGACCCGGTTGGCTGGAATAGAAAAACCCGACACACCATTGACGAAGTCATTGAGCACGCATCAGGTTTTGTTGAGTCCTTGAACGATCAGTTTACTAATCCATCGGGCCATGAGCGCTAGCGGAGAGCCTGTGCGTTGTGTGCATTGTTAAGATTCAGCAATGCTCAGCCGCGGTGCCAATCAGCACCGCGCCGCGTCAATACACCCTGATTGACTAATCTGAGGAATCCGAACTGCTAACCGGGTTAGCGTTGGGCTCTGGACTGGCCTTGATGGCAGCGTTCTTATCCACATCAACCACTTTTCTGGACGCAAACGACATACTGGATGTGGCGTTATCCTCTTTAGCCGCAAGTGAGCGCACAGAGCTTTTTAGCTGACTCGGCTGTCGCTGTGAGACCTTTGGTTCATCCATGGGAGACGGGTCGTTAGCAGCAACAGCCTTGACGTCGGAATGGGTGCCGCCTTGCTCCGCTTTGGCGGCTGCGGCTTTCTTGTTGTTGACACGCTCACGTCTGCGACCGCCTCCACGTCGTTTGGATGGTTTGCTCTCATCATCATCGGCCAACGATCCATCTGTCTCACTGGTATGGGTTGCAATGTCTGTCACTGGTTGAACGGTATTCACTGGCTGGGCAGCGCTGATGTCCTGCGCTTTTCGTGCTTCATCGATGGAAGCTGATTCTGTTGCAAGCTCTGCCGTAGAGGGTGTATCGGTTTGTTCCGCTTTTGTCGATACCCGAGGTTTTCGTGACCGTTTTGGTGCAGGGTTTTGCGCTGCATCGGCTGCCTGGGCAGTCGTGTCCGGTACGTCGGCTTTAACGGAAGCTGATCTGTCTGGATCGGCTGTGACTGATTCTTCCGCAACAGGGGTATTGCGTGCACTGTTATTGCGCACCGTGGGCGAATCTTTTTCATCGGTCATGACCGAACCCACAACGGTCATTCCACCCACAGCTGCTACTGCGGTGTCGGCGGCATCGGTTTGTTTGGTGGGTTGGGCAGATGTCTCGGAAGATGCGTCAGCCGCCACTGCTGATTGATTTTCAGTCCGTTCGGTGGTGCGATTTCGACCGCGACCACCACGCCTGCGACCGCCACGGCGACCCCGTGTTCGAGTGCCCTCCGTGCTCGTACCTTCGGTGTTAGCGGCAGCGTTGTCCGTTGCATCACCGCTGGTAGTTTCGGTGGATGAATCAGTGGCGGGTTCTGGTCGCTTGCTGCGCTTGGTCGGCGCATCTGACTTGGCTTCGGGTTTTGCTGAGGAATCTTTCTCACCATCAATCGGTGTTTCTGATCCTGTTGCTAACGCGTTTTCACCGTCATTATGCACCTTGTCTTGTTTGCGACCACGACCGCGGCCTCTTGATCGTGGTGTACGCGTTGCCGTCTGCTCATCCGTGGTCTTGTCGTCACTGTGGCCTGTTCGGTTGCTGTTGCGAACATTTTTTTGTTCGCCATTGGTGGCCTCATTGTTTTTCGTACGCCGGGCGTTATTACGGTTGCCGTTACGGGCCTCAGCATTGGCATCATTTTTATCGCCGTCCTGTCGGTTTTTACCGCGTCCACCACGTGAACCCGACCGCTTGTTGCGACGCTGACCTTTTGCCTCGTCATTATTAGTACTACCGCGCGTATTGCGCGTTCTCGAAGATTTGCCGTCAGCCGCTTTCTCCTCCGGTGCAGGTGTTGTATCTGCAGGTGCAGCACTTGCGCCGAAAAGCGATGTGACTGCACCAAAAATCCGTCGAAAACCACCGGGCCCTTGTGCATCTGCTTCTGTTGCGTTTGCTATCTGACTACGCGAAGTCGGAGTAGGCGCCGGAACCAGCGGGGCAACGGTACTGACCGCTGCCTGTTCCGGTTTTTTCTCGTCCTTGGCATCTTGTGGCGAGTAGGTTTCGCTGTTGTCTGAGGCCAGCTCGTAACTTTTTTTCGTGACCATCTCATGGTCAGCTTCGCTCATTCGTATCCGTTCAATCGAATAGTTTGGCGTTTCGATGGTCGGGTTAGCCACAACAAGCAGAGTCACTTGGTTACGCGCTTCGATCTCAGTGATGCTCTGGCGTTTTTCATTGAGTAGGTAGGTCGCCACTTCAACGGGTACATCAGCCATCACTCGACCGGTGTTGTCCTTCATCGCTTCTTCTTCAACCAAGCGTAGTATCGAGAGCGCTGTCGATTCAATTCCCCGAATGGTGCCGTGGCCGTGACAACGAGGGCAGACATTTTCAGAAGATTCGCCCAGTGAGGGTCTCAGGCGTTGCCGAGACATTTCCAGCAGCCCAAATTTTGAAATGCGGCCGATCTGTACCCGGGCGCGGTCTTGCTTCAGCGCTTCTCGTAATCGGTTTTCGACCGCTCTTTGATGTTTGGAAGCCATCATGTCGATGAAATCGATGACAACCAACCCACCTAGATCGCGCAGGCGCAATTGGCGGGCGACCTCGTCGGCAGCTTCCAGGTTTGTGTTGGTGGCTGTTTCCTCGATGTCGTGACCTTTGGTTGCCCGTGCTGAATTGATGTCTATCGAGATCAGCGCTTCGGTATGGTCGATGACCAGAGCACCGCCAGAGGGCAGGCGCACTTCACGCCGAAAGGCGGATTCTATCTGGGACTCAACCTGGTAGCGATTGAACAGCGGTACATCATCCTGATACAGCTTAAGTTTGCGTTCATTTTGCGGCATGTAAAGCCGAATGAATTCAGCCGCCTGTTCGAAGGTGGCCGCTTCATCGGCAATGATCTCACCGATATCCCCGCGGAAATAGTCCCTAAGACCACGCACAATGATGTTGCTTTCTTGGTAAACCAGAAACGGTGCTTTTTTCTCACCGGCTGCCTCTTGAATGGCTGACCAGATAGCAGCCTGGTAGTTCATGTCCCACTGCAGCTCCTCGGCGCTTCGGCCGATGCCAGCCGTGCGAACAATCGTCCCCATGCCATCTGGCACTTCGACAGCGGCCATGGCAGCTTTGAGTTCGGCGCGATCATCGCCTTCAATGCGTCGTGAAACACCACCTGCCCGGGGATTGTTGGGCATGAGAACTAGAAAACGACCGGCCAGCGAAATAAAAGTGGTTAGCGCTGCACCCTTGTTGCTGCGCTCCTCTTTTTCTATCTGAACAACGATTTCCTGTCCTTCTTTAATACTGTCGCGTATATTTTGGCGACCATTCTCAGACTTTTTGCCCGAACCGTTCTTACCTGAGTTATTCAGGTATTCCTTCGCGATTTCCTTAAAAGGTAGAAACCCGTGACGCTCAGCACCGTAATCCACAAACACCGCTTCGAGGCTTGGCTCGACACGTGTGATTCTAGCTTTATAGATATTGGATTTTCGTTGTTCGCGTGATTTATGCTCTATGTCGAGATCGACCAGTCGTTGTCCATCAACGATGGCAACTCGCAACTCCTCTTGATGGGTTGCGTTGATCAGCATTCTTTTCATTATTGGTATGGTCCTTTGTGGACCCTGCCATGACGGTTATTAGTGTGTGATGGGCGCACGCCTGTACGACTCTGGTAGAAAACCAGACTAGCAGGGACCAACATGTATTGATGTATGCGCTCAGCATCGTTTTAGCCGAGAAGGCGGAATCCGTAATTTTATGTATATGATGAAGCCGCGCGTTCAGCGCGCTTATTCGAAAATCATGACCACTCGTGGCGTCCGGCCCTGATGATCCTGAAAAAGTAAGACTGTGTATTGGTTTGTCCGTTTTGCTAAACCTGACACTGTCGTTCCAAGCGATAAAGGCCATTGTTCTGCCTCGCTTGCGCGGCTGTGGAGGGTGCCGTCCAGATATGTGGCACCACCCGAGCCGTAAGCCCGATAATGTCAGGAGTACCGGTGAAGATGTTCCATATATGTCACCGACTCACTAATATAGCAGTGACTGTCGTTTTCGGCAATCATCGATCTGCACGTTGTGGGTAAGAGTTAACCCTTTGACTGTGTGTGAAATGTCCACGTTCAGCGCCCCCTTAGCCCGAGCAAGAAACATGCAAAAACGCAATGTCTGAGTCAAAAGACCACGCTGCAGACGATGCAACCCTACGCGTGTCAAAATCACGTCATGAGCGAGTGACCACGGATGAGGATGGACAACGCGTGGATAACTTTCTGCTTAAACGTTGTCCTGGCGTACCGCGAAGTCACATTTATCGTCTCATTAGGAAAGGTGATGTCCGTGTCGACGGTAAACGGATCAAACAGACACGTAAGTTATCCGTCGGCGAAGTGGTGCGAGTGCCGCCCATACGCTTAGTCACATCTGACAAGGTCACTGTTCCGGATAAGCTGGCGTTGGCGGCGCAGGCTGCCATTGTGTTTGAGCATGATGATTTCCTGGTGGTGAATAAACCCGCTGGCATTGCTGTTCATGGTGGTAGCGGACTCGCGTTTGGGCTGATCGATGCGCTTCGTCAGCAGTTGAACCAACCTAAGCTAGAGCTGGCGCATCGTCTGGATCGTGCCACCAGTGGTGCTTTGTTAGTAGGGCGTAGTTTAAAAGCTAATCGAAAACTTCAGGATTTATTTCGTCAGCGCACCATCACTAAACGTTATTTGGCATTAGTGGACGGTCGTTGGCCGGACAGGCTACGCACGGTGAACGCACCATTGTTAAAAAATACAGAACATGCCGGGGAACGACGAGTCAGTGTTGACGCTGCTGGTCAGGAAGCTATTACCCACTTTAGCGTTGATCAACGCTTTGATGAAGCCACGCTATTGCATGTACAGCTGGCGACTGGCCGTACTCATCAGATCCGTGTACACGCGCGACATTCAGGCCATTGTGTGGTGGGCGATACCCGTTACGGCAATAACAAGCGCAATACTTGGTTCAGGCAACAGGGCTTGAACCGACTTTTTCTGCATTCATCAGAACTGGCGTTTGATTGGCAGGACTTGCAAGTACAGGTCACGGTGCAACCAGATGCGGCGTGGGATCGTGCGATACAAGTATTGATGTCGTCCGACTAAGGATGTCGGTGAGACTTATCAATAAGCCGTGTGGATCAAGGCGTTACGGTGTCAGAGGCAACCGATGGTTTCGAATTCTGCTGGCGTAATCCGCAGAGCAGGTATAGTGGCGTCCGATCGGTGCACCTGCTGGCGCTGAGCGTTTCATTTGTGGGTCGTCGCAGTTATTCTGCAATGTCGTTTGCCTGCAAATAGTATTTTTATCAGATGAGAAATAGTCGTTATGAATGACATAGTGATTGCAAGCGCTGCCAGAACACCAATTGGCGCCTTCAACGGAACGCTTGGCAGTGTGTCAGCAGTTGAGCTGGGGAGCGCTGCCATTAGCGCTGCGCTTGAGCGTAGTGCAGTGCCCGCCACTGATGTCTCTGAAGTCATTTTTGGTCAGGTGCTTACTGCTGGTGCTGGACAGAATCCAGCGCGTCAAGCAGCCATGCAAGCTGGCATCCCGGCGGCAAGAACTGCCGTTACGATAAACCAGGTATGCGGCTCCGGTTTGCGTGCGGTTGCATTGGCATTCCAGGCGATCCGGTGTGGCGATAGCCAGATTGTGGTTGCAGGTGGGCAGGAGAGCATGAGTTTGGCACCGCATTGTGCCCACTTACGTGGCGGTATCAAGATGGGCAGTGGCGAGTTTGTCGATACCATGATTAAAGATGGTCTTTGGGATGCTTTTCACGGCTATCACATGGGCACGACAGCTGAAAACGTTGCTAAGAAATGGCAGATAAATCGCGACATGCAGGATGCTTTTGCTGCGGCATCGCAACAAAAAGCGGCAGCGGCGCAAGCAGCCGGTCGGTTTGCCGAGGAAATTACACCGATTACAGTCAAGCATCGACGCGGCGATACCACCGTGGATACCGACGAATATATTAAACCGGGCACCACCGCTGATGCACTATCCAAGTTACGCCCGGTATTTGACAAGGAGGGCACTGTTACAGCAGGAAACGCATCAGGATTAAATGATGGTGCAGCTGCCGTGGTGTTAATGAGCAGCGATGAAGCCGTGGCAAGGGGTGTGACTCCGCTTGCGCGAATAAGCAGTTGGGCAACGGCTGGTGTAGAGCCTGCGTTGATGGGCTCGGGGCCGATTCCTGCCAGCCGGGCAGCGTTGGAAAAAGCTGGCTGGCAACTCGATGACCTGGACTTGATTGAAGCAAATGAAGCCTTTGCTGCCCAGGCGTGTGCCGTGAACAATGAGTTGGGTTGGGACACCAGCAAAGTGAATGTTAACGGTGGTGCTATTGCGCTGGGTCATCCCATTGGTGCCTCTGGCACACGTGTGCTGATTACGTTGTTGTACGAAATGCAGCGTAGACAAGTGAGCAGGGGATTGGCGACCTTATGCATCGGTGGTGGTATGGGCATTGCCATGTGCGTCGAGCGAGCATAACGGGCGGATTTTGCGCTAGAACCAATTGGCTAGGTAACCGATTAATACGGCAGAAGCTACCGCCACCATGAAACCAATTATGGGCTTTTGGAAGAACATGTGTGGCGCTCGGTTCTCCGATAGCCATTTCATGCGCCCAGTAAACATTGGTAAGATAAGATTTTGTTTGCCAAATAGCAGGTACAAAAACACCATGGCGATGTGGACAACAATAACAATTTGCAACAGCTCTGCATTCGTGTGATGGATGCCGTGCATTAAATCGGATACAGAACCCGATACAGTGCCGTAAAGAGCCCCTTCGACCAGTTCGTCCTCATCAGCTATATAAAGCCCCGTGATGGCCTGAATGCTAAGCATCAATAGCATGATGATGACCGCCCAGCTTCCCGCGGCATTGTGGCCACGCTCAGCGCTGGCTTGTCGCTTGTACACATCTTGTAAATGCAAGAGTGCCGCTTTCGGACTGGTGATCAATCGGTGTAGTCGCACGTTGCTGCTACCCACGATGCCCCAGCCGAGTCGGAATACCATCAATGCCAGCACTAGCTCACCGACCTGACGATGCCAATCGAAAAACAAGAACCCTGTGTTGCCACTGATCAGCATGAACGTCACGCTCAAAGCAAGACTCCAGTGAAAAAGCCGGATCCAGAGGTCCCAGATCCGGATGGTATTTGCGTTGTTCATTAAAATTACAAACAGGTTATATTCGTTCTGTGCTCTCTATTTCTTATCTTCCGCTCGATAGTCATCGTGACACCCTTTGCAAGAATCGCCGACATCCCCAACCACACCCTGCAATGCGTCCAGGCCATTGCCAGCAACCGGCACCAGTGCCGCAACTGCAGTCGTTAGCGCATCGGCTTTCTCGATAATCTCCGGATAACTTTCCCAGATGATGGGCAGAGCACGGGTGCGTGCGTTGCCTTCAGTTGCGTTGTCAGAGCCTGCTGGCCAAAATTGGCTTTGCCCAAGATTGGCCGCTGCGCTCAGATTGTTGGCCGCCTCGGTTGCAATGTCGGCGTCGTAGGGCATTTTTTCCTTGGCCATAGCACCAAGAATACCGAAATTGAAGCGGTACAGCTGATACATGGCTTGTCTTGCCTTGATAGCATTGTCATGGGGACCATCCTCGGCTATGACCGGAGCCGCGGTGAAGAGCAATCCCACAATCCCTGTAAAAATAATAATTTTTTTCATGATCGTATTGATTCAATGTCCAGTTGGTGACGTTCTAACCTAACAAATTACGTCAGATTGCACACCAAAACTTTGGTTTAATAGTCTGCCGAGGGAAACCCGATATGCTCAAATGCCTGCACAGTCAATGATTGAATTTATGGTGTGTACTCCATGGATAAGTCACCGTGCTTAGTCAATCTACGCTGTCGCTTGCAGATATTGCCCAGCCCAGTGAATACACGATTACAGACGAGCCATCCATGCAGCGGTTGGGTTGTGAATTGGCTACTGTATTGATGGGTATACTCTCTGAGAGACTCAGGCGTGTTGAACGTGATTCATTAACAGGCCGTGCAAGGCAGGGTTTTCTTGTCACTTTGTCAGGAGAACTTGGTACCGGTAAGAGTGTGCTTGTCCGGGCAATCATTCACGCATTGGGTTATCAGGGGCGAGTCAAGAGCCCGACCTATACGCTGGTTGAAAGCTACGAAGCGTCTCCAGTGAGTGATCTAACAATCTGTATGGCCCATTTAGATCTCTACCGATTGTCTGATTCAGACGAACTGAGCTACTTGGGCTTTGATGATATCTTGCATCAGAACGATCTTGTTTTAATTGAATGGCCTGAGCAAGGGGGGGAGCTTATTCCCAGCTCTAATCTACACATTAAAATGAGCTACACAACTGATGGTCAGCGACAGGTAGAACTAACAGCACTGAGTTAAATGACGAATTTAAACCACTAACGCTCCGTGTCTTTGGACCCATCTATTCGCGATCCACCAATCATGAATGAAAACAACTTAGACTGGGATGATTTTCGCCTGTTTTTGGCTGTCGCTTGCGAAGGTGGATTGGCTGCTGCTTCTGAAAAAACCGGCAAGAGTGCACCAACGCTTGGACGTCGCATGCTGGCTCTTGAGAGGCGCCTAGGCAGAGAGTTATTTAATCGACTGCCGCGTGGCTATGTTCTCACTGAACAAGGGCAGCAATTATTTACCAAAGCCCTGTCTATTGAGGAGGGGATCTACCCTATTGTGTCTGATGCCCAAAGCAATAGCATTCGATTTGCCGTGTATGCCACAGACCCGTCGGTTAAAACATGGGCTCGTGTTATCGGCTCCACACCATCGGCTCAATGGGTTCAGAATAATATTCAGGCCGAACAGTTTATTGAAGTAACGAATCCCAGAAATGCGCTTGATCTTGCTGTGCAGGGCGCTGTGAGAGCAGTTTTACCGACCTTCGTCGGTCAGGCGTGCAATGGACCGCAGCGGATCTCTGACGAGATCCCAGAGCTTGAGCATATGCAATGGCTCGTGACACATCATGAAGATCGGCACTCGCCAGAGGTACGTCAAGTGATTAACCTGATGTACCCGATTCTTCAATCAATCGGCTGTGACTAGCGGGTCTTGCGGCTACAGTTTCGAACCGTAGCCAAAGTTGCACTTAGTGTGCTGGGTATCAAATGATCAAATAAACCAGGCGTTTATCTCGGGTCCATAGCTGTGTCTTAGACGCGACATACTTTTTATTGTGCTTTAGCACTCGGTTTTATCCTTTAAGGCGGGGTAATTCTTAGCCGCTAACTACTAAGTTCAGGCAGGCATTAGCTGTGTTGTACAGCACGCAAAGTGCCTTCGAATAAGAAGTATTCAACAGTCGGATACATCCCTAATTGACACTCACCGTTGATGAAATGCGCCTTGGTTTTTCGACATAAATTTGTGAAATTTCGTACTGCAGTCGCCGTGGGCTTTCTTTTGCTTTTATCCGCGTGTGATTCTGGCACGGCGGTTCTGGGCGCAGCATCTCCTCAAACCTCAACTGAGCCAGGCTCTGAGACCGATTCTGCGCAGCAGTCGCAAGGTGGCACCCAGTGGCCTAAAATTGCACTCTACGGTAACGTTATAAAAGGACCGGCTGCATGTGTCATAACTGTGGAAGATATGTCCGGTCGTGCTCTGGCATCCTCACAATCACAAAGCAATGGTGCTTACGAGTTGGTGTTTGACGGTGAAACTAACGCCATAGGCTTGATTGCAAGTAATTGTCGTTACACGGATGAAACCACTGGTGAGCTTGTCGAAGGAGTAACGCTGAGGGCGGGTGTGGATCTGTCTGAGGTATCGGGCGTAAATACCAACACAGAGCACCGGGTGAAGGTGAATGTTACGCCGTTTAGTGATGTTGCCTATACGGCCGCCCTTCAATCTTTCAGTGCATCAGGTGAAGTTGTAACGGCTGATGTGCTCTCACGATTTAATACAGCCGTGTCTCATTTGTTGGATGGCCCTGAATTCAATTTACTGAGCGATGATCCCATCCTTGCCAGTCAGACTGGTGCCTACGAGGCTGATGTTGGAACGGGTATTGAGAGGCACCAGCGTGCTGTGAAATTTGGGCTCTACCTGGCTGCTTTTTCCGGGACTGGTGAAGTCGCAAACAACATCAGCCTTTTGGCAGCCGAGCTGGATGAAAAAAGTCCTACGTTCGGCAATCAGACCGCCGACACATTGATCAGAGGCGCTTCGGCATTTGATCTCTCAGGGCGAAATACACAAGGGTTGTCGGCTGTCTCTATGGTGACTGCCGAAACCAATAAACGGAAAAGGATTACACCGCTAACAAGCACAGATAAGCACGGACCAGACAACTCAAATACACCTGCGGCTTCTCCCAATACCGAGTCTGCACAAATTTCAAGAGTCATATTGTCCGTACGCAATGGTACTGGGTCAGGTACGTATGATGTTGGGCGTGATCAAACGCTGATTATTTCTGCTAATGATATTCCCGGTAAGGTGTTTGTTGGTTGGCAGGGAGATACGCAATTTCTGGTTAATCCCAACGCATCTATAGCTGAAATTAACTGGCCTAATGTGGATACGCAGGTCAATTTAGAGGCACAGTACGAGCGTGTTGCTACGCTTAATAAGTTGAGTACGAAAGATGCGGTTTCCAGATTTTTGACGCGTGCAGGGTTTGGCGCCAGCCAGGATGACCTTGAAACCTGGGAAGGGCTTGATGCAGCGGATTGGTTAGTTAACGAATTCGCTAAGGCACCAGAATTACTCTTGTCACAAACGAAAACAGATCTGGAAGCAACGCAGAACAACAATGCGCCTTTCAGTCGTTATGCGTCATACAATTTGACACGGCAACTGATTGAATCCGATGCGCAGTTGCGAGTTAAAATGACCTATGCGTTGTCACAAATTCTGGTAGTGGGTGGTGATGTGGTCAACAATGGCAAGACCACGATTCGCGGTATGAATTACCACGATGTACTACAAAAACATGCGTTTGGGAACTACCGTGTGTTATTGGAGGAAATCACCTACCAACCTGCCATGGCGTCTTGGCTGACATACCTGCGCAGTAGCAAAGCTAATCAAGACACAGGAGCCGAGCCAGATGAGAATTTTGCTCGGGAAATTCTTCAGCTTTTTACGCTTGGCCTGTTCGAACTTGATAGTGGTGGACGTTTACGCCTTGGATCTGATGGAAAGGCGATATCTATATATGACAACGATGATGTTGCCCAATTGGCCCGCGTGTTTACAGGCTTTAGTTACGATGACACCCAGTACAAATTAAATTACAACAAAAACCGGAGCGTAAGTCATCTGCCGTTGAAAATATTCGACGAGCATCATTCTGAGCGTGAAAAGGTGTTTCTTAATGCTTATATCCCGGAGAACACCTCTGGTGAAGCCTCGGTCTCTCTTGCACTGGATGAAATATTTTCGCATTCAACCGTTGCGCCATTCATCACTAGACAGCTCATTCAGCGCTTCACAGACAGCCACCCTTCACCTGAATACATCGAACGTGTGAGTCAAGCGTTTGATGAAGGCCGATTTTTATCTGCCAATGGAACATCCTTCGGTGATGGAGATCGTGGAAATCTGCAAGCAACGCTTGCAGCGATCCTATTAGATGAGTCTCAGTTCGTTGAATCTCCTGCTGCAGAAATTCAAGGGAAAGTCAGAGAGCCTCTACTGAAATTCATACACTTTATGAGGGCATTCAACGTCGAAAACCTGGAATTCATAACACGTACTGGACGAATAAAAGATTTAACCAGTGTGGATTCGTTAGGTATGGCCTATTTTGAGTCTCCATCAGTTTTCAACTTCTATAGACCAGGGTATGTGCCGCCGTTAACACAAGCGGGTGCAATGGGTTTAACTGTGCCGGAATTTCAGATTGCAGATTCAAGCTCGTTTTATGGTTTTATTGGACTGATGACGGATTTTATCCTTGAGCGGCCATTGGTCAGGAATTGTAGCGATATAGCAAATCTTGACTCTAATTACCAAGGACTCGAACCTTGTAATTTTGCCAATGGGGAACAGCCATTTCGGCCCAACTACGACCAGGAAGTTGCGCTGGCAGCAAATCCCACACTGCTCGTGGATCATCTAAATACCCTGTTGCTCGGCGGAAGAATGGCGGTTGATGTACGCCAAGAAATCACCGATGTCATTTCTCTGATTCCATTGGAACCAGGTAGCTACGATACAAATTTAAGAGATCGAGTCAGAGTTGCTGTGCTTATGTTTGCAACTGCACCCACGTATACCGTGATTTGGTAACAATCCATTCAACCCTTCCGCCAAAAAAATACAGAGAACAATCCAGTTATGCAACGTAGAGATTTCTTAGCCACTCTGGCTGCAACTGGTTTGGGTGGAAATGCTTTGTTTAATTCACAACTAATGAACCATGCCCTGGCAGCTGAAGGTACATTCGAGTCAGATTATAAGGCGCTAGTGTGCGTTTTCATGGTTGGTGGTATGGACCATAACGATACGATACTGCCTTACGATGAAGCCGAATATGCTCAGATGCGGTCAGTTCGTACCGGGTTATTTGACGCTTATTCTGCATTGGGTGGTACGTATTCACGCGACAGAAGTGCCTTGTTACCGATAGATCCTATTAACAATGAAGCGGTAGAAGGGCGGCGTTTTGCAGTACCTCAGCAGCTCTCTGGGTTGAAGGATATGTTTGACGATGAAGAGCTTTGTTTTGTCGGTAGTGTGGGTTCACTGATTGAACCGACAACACGTACGACCTATGCGAACAAGTCTGTCCAGTTACCGCCGTCGCTCTTTTCCCACAACGATCAGCGCAATTACTGGCAAGGCCTGGCCACCGAAGGTGCCAAGGCTGGTTGGGGAGGGCGGTTTATCGACGCACTAGGTGCAAGCGGTCAAATTGGAGATTCGAGTCGTTTCGCATCAATCAGTACCGCAGGAAACAACCTATTTGCGTCAGGCAATAAAACATCTGTATTCCAGATAGGCAGTAAGAAAATGCCTACATTGAATGTAGAGGATAACAAGAGTCTGCTAGGAAATAATGCTCACATGGATCAGGTCAGAGCAAGATTGTTTAACTATTTTCGCGACAATAGAGCAGATCACGCCAACCTCCTCGCCTCTGACTACCATCAATTGCAATCAGATGCATTATTGGCAGGGGATCAATTCAGGGATCAGTTCAACTCTGCGGCAGAATTTCAAACATCTTTTCCCAGTAATTTCTATGGACCACAGTTTCAAAATGTAGCCAAATCGATTCGCGTGGCTAAGGCATTTGGGTTGAGACGGCAGATCTACTTCATTGCCGCCGGTGGTTTTGACACCCACGCTACACAGTCTGAAAACCTGCCTTGGCGACAAGCTTCTTTATCCGATAGCCTGCGGGCTTTTAGTACAGCGATGAAAGAGGTGGGGCTATGGAATAACGTCACTGTGTTCAGTGCAGCAGACTTTGGAAGGACCTTAGTATCGAACGAATCAGGTACTGATCACGGTTGGGGGTCACATCATTTCATTGCAGGTGGTCGTGTCAAAGGTAAACGGATTGTTGGAAAAATGCCGCGCTATAACCCTGATGGTGAAGAATATACGAAATCCCGTGCCAGACTGATACCCACGGTTCCTATCGAGCAGTACAGTGCCACTCTGGGCAAGTGGATGGGAGTGACTGATGCATCTATCGATATGACGCTACCTAATTTGAATAATTTTTCAACCAGAACGCTGGACGTATTTAACAGCTAAAGCGAATCGGCAGCCAATCATTCAATTACCCATCTCGTAGAAATCGCCTCAATATTTTACCGCTGGCAGATTTAGGAATACTGTCGATAAATTCAACGTCGTGTATACGCTTGTAACTGGCCACATGATCAGCGACAAAGCTGCGTATATCATCTGCTGTTACGGTGTTTTGCACGGTGTCCTCGGCAACGGGTTTCAACGTCACAAAAGCCTTGGGTAGCTCTCCTGCTTCATCGTCTGGCATGCCAATCACTGCAACATCTGCAACGGCCGGATGCGTCACAATTAATGCTTCAAGCTCGGCTGGGGCGACCTGAAAGCCCTTGTATTTAATCAGCTCCTTAACCCGGTCAACGATGGTCATGTAGCCGTCTTCATCAATGCGTGCAAGATCCCCGGTATGCAACCAACCGTCCTCATCCACTGTCTCACGGGTGGCTTTGTCATTGTTGAGGTAACCGAGCATCACCTGTGGTCCCTTGACCCATAGTTCGCCTTCTTCATTAGGCCCTAGGTTCTGACCGTTTGCATCGACAATGCGCGAGAGTGTGTTGGGTGTGGTAACGCCGCTGGAACCCGGTCGCGACTTATAGCCTGGCGTTAAATGACTAACCGGACTGATCTCAGTCATGCCATAGCCTTGCACAACAGTGCAGCCAACACGGCTCGCGGCTTCCTCTGCCACTTCAGCGCCTAATGGCGCTGCGCCCGAGAAAATTTTTCTCAAACTGCTGATATCGTATTTTTCCAGCAACGGTGTTTTCGCCAACCCTAATATGATGGGTGGTACGGCGAAATACTGAGTTATGCGGTAGTGTTCGATAAGTTTCAGAGTTTGCTCCATATCGAATCTGGGCATAGTCACAATAGTGATACCTTCGGCCAGCAGGCTACCCATAAGCACTTGCATGCCATAAATGTGGAAAAACGGCAGCACGGCCAACGCCGTCTCGCCAGGGTCATACTGCAATGTCGCATTGAGCTGAACCAGGTTGGATAC
>CALKXZ010000132.1 GCA_938003775.1 uncultured Granulosicoccus sp.
GAGCGACTATAGTCTGTTGCGGGTCAGTTAAGGGTAGATGCGAGTTCATGACGGCCCTCCTATTATACTGTTCACTGTTTCTACGATGTTAGGGCAAGCTTGGCGACTGCCTAAAAATTGCTTGATGAACTGACGTGTTCAAACGGACAAGGCCAGCACACCGGTTAGTGTTACACAAACACCCAAGATGCATTAATTGTCGAACATACACCGCGTGGGTTTTTCCATTAAAAACGCTCTTTTGCACAATGGTGACTGTACGACTCTCCTCGACGGTCAACGATTTATGCAACACTGGGCTCCTTTTTTTCGCTTAACTTCCCAGGAGTGAGGCTACATGGCCGATCAAGCGATGACTCAGAGTGATAACACGCTGAGCAAGCAAGGCCTAATACAGGCAATTCTGGACGCTCTGCCGCGCTCACTGATGGAAGAGCATAGGGCTCAGCTCAGTGCCTTTATACCGGATTACTTCGACAATGCGCCAACAGAAGAACTGAGTACATCAAGCGTCGAAGATCTGGCAGGTGCCGCTCTGTCTCACTGGCAACTGGCCCGAAACCTTGGCCAGAATGATCAGCAACACAGCATTTTTAATCCGGCATTTGAATCCCATGGGTGGATGTCGGTCCATACCGTTATCCAAATTGTGGCCAAAGACCAGCCGTGGCTCGTCTCATCGCTGCAGGCCGGTTTAACGCAAAATGGTCACACCGTGCATCGTTTAATTCATCCGGTGATAAGCGTACAGCGAACATCCGAGGGCCAATGGTTATCGGATCGTGCTGGAGAGCACAAGCAGTCACTGATATTCATTGAAATTGATGCCATCGAACCGGCTAAGCACGCACAGCTCGGACAACTGATTGACAACCTGTTTAATACGCTGGCTGTCATCCGTACCGACAAGATTGCGCTCAGGGAGCAGTTGGACGCTATGGCAGACGCACTGGGCGACACTGAACAGGCACAGTTTGTACGCTGGCTTGATGATCGGCAGTTCGCCTGTCTTGGGCATGCCAAGCTGCGCGCCGACGATGGATTCTCTGAACTGTACGAGCGTCTGGGTATTCTGGCTGAAAACACAGGCATTGATCCACAATGCACCTCTGAATTACTGCCTGAAGGCCTTGAACCGGCAACGCTGATCAAACGATTCGCACAAGATTCGCTGATTGTGTGCAAGTCTGGACTGTGCTCGCCCGTAATACGCGATGAGCCAGCCGATCTGATTATTCATGTGCAGCGCGATGCCAACGGACAACCGACGCAACTCGATTGCATAGTGGGTCTGTTCATTGCCGGTTTGCAAAGTGAGGCGATCAGCAACATACCGTGGATGCGCGAACGTGTTGAGCGCGTTATACAAGCCTCAGGAACGGTTGCCGATTCACACGTAGGCAAAGCCATTACGGCCACCTTACGTGGATTGCCTCGCGATATGTTAATGCAAACACGTAGCCATGAACTACTCGAGATGGCCAACGGTATCGTTGCACTTCAAGAGCGGCAGCAGGTTCGTCTGTTCAGCTCCAGCGATGCGCTGGGTCGTTTCTGTAATTGCCTTGTGTACATACCGCGTGATGCCTATAGCCGTGAGATACGATTATCTATTGAACAGATTCTGATCACCCATACAGACGGTATCAGCGCTGGATTCGATACCCGGTTTTCATCAGAATCCGCACTCGCACGATTGCATTTTGTGATTCAGAAGAACCCGCCTTTTGACCGTCGTATTAACTGGGCATCGATAGAGCAACGTATCCGCAACGCCGCCATCACCTGGACTGACAGACTCGAATCCACGCTGCGTGAAAACCACGATGAAATCAGCGCCATAAAACTGTTGCGCCGCTACGCAACCGCTTTCCCATCCGGCTATTGCGAAGACTATTCTGCCCGGGCTGCCGCAGCAGACATCGATTTTATCGAAAATCATCTGCCGCCTGATGCGCCAGTCATGAGTTTTTATCGACACATTGTCGCGGACACCGGCACCATCAACTTCAAGCTTTTTGCGATGAATCAGCCGGTATCGCTGTCTGATGTCATACCCATCATTGAGAATATGGGATTACGGGTTGAATCCGAACAACCGTTCGAGATCCGCCGCCATGACGCACCCAACGTCTGGATGCACGAGTTTACCGTGCAGCAAACCGGTCACACTGAGACCGATGCTTCAGGCGATACCGCCCAACGAATACAAAATGCATTTGATCATATCTGGCGCGGCGAAGTTGAAAATGATGGCTTCAACCGGTTAATGATAGATGCCGCATTGGACTGGCGACAAGTCGTCTTACTACGCGCACTGTGTAAATACCTGTTGCAGATCGATGTACCTTTTTCACAGACTTACATGATTGACAGTCTGGTTGCCAACGCCCCTATCACGCGGTTACTGGTTGAGCTTTTTGAAATG
This sequence comes from uncultured Granulosicoccus sp., assembly GCA_938003775.1. Lineage (GTDB taxonomy): Bacteria > Pseudomonadota > Gammaproteobacteria > Granulosicoccales > Granulosicoccaceae > Granulosicoccus. The sequence goes on from CALKXZ010000132.1 coordinate 2,429, forward strand.
CGTTTCAAACCCGGAGCATCAGCTGGTTTAACGCACGAAATGTCAACACTGCTGGACGAGATTGGCGTTCAACTGGACGACATCGTATCACTGGATGAGGACAGAATACTGCGCGGTTATCGCAATATCATTCTGGCCACCTTACGCACCAATGCCTATCGCACCGATAGCAACGGTGAACGGCGAGACTTCCTATCGTTTAAGTTTGACTCAGCAGTTGAGCCCGTGACTGCCAGCCTTGAAAGATACGAGCAGCTCGTTCAACGTTTGATTCCTAACGAATAGCCTGTGCAAAAAACTAGAAAGCTCACGGACAGCCCGTGAAACCCTTAAAAGCCAACGAGCAGTCCGTGAAACTCTGAAAAAGCCAACGAGCAGCCCGTGGAAATCTTGAGCAAAATAACAACTCGAGAAACAGCCTAGCTAGGTCCCAATCTCCCAGGTAGAGGGGCAGAGAGAGGCAGTTTCGTTACCGAGGTATGATAAATGTTCAGTGCGACGTGTACAACATAACTCACAGAGCTAGATGCAACAGATACGTATGACGCTCGAGAGATGTGCTGCCGCCGCAGCTGGCCGTATGCAGCAGCGTTGTAGCTGACAGCAAAAGCGGTCAAGCAATCGGGCTGATGTACAGCGGGCGAAATATCG
>CALKXZ010000133.1 GCA_938003775.1 uncultured Granulosicoccus sp.
GACCGCTGTTTCAAAAGATACTGTTATTTCAACTATATCTAAAGCAGCTCTGGAGGTGTCCCCGCCAATTTGGTCGCGTACAAAAAAACGCCCGTTTTTACCCAAGACACAGTGCCAAAAGGGTTTATCAAAGAGCACACCACGGCAAAGGGCGTTTGGGCATTGCTGCACGTGCTGTCCGGGTCGTTGAAATACAGTGTCACTGAAAACGGACAGCAAGAAACGTATGAAATTACGCCAGATGCTCCGCGTGTCATTGCCGCTGAGCAGCCACATTCTGTTGCTGTTATAGGACCAGTCACTTTTCAGCTCGAATTCTTTCGCGAACCCAAGGATTAAACGCTCGCCCCGATACCTGCCCTGAGCATAATGGCAAGATGGTACGAGCTTCAGCGGCGGCAGTGTTGAAGCGGCTGTCAACACTGGGTGATTGTTAGGTACCGATGCGTTGTCCCTAGCTATCTACCAATGTCTGTATCCAAACGCTGGTTACGGTTAGCGCGTTGGTTCTCTATTAGAGAAAATCGTGTAGCTTGGTGTCGTAACTGACTAATCGATGCCTTGTATTGCAATAGTGGCCCAGCTTGCCCATCAGATTTTCACGCCCCTGTTGTAAAGACGGTTAACCGATTTTTTATCCTATACATCGGTGAGTTCAACAGGCCAACTGCCGTGCCTGCATAGATGTGTTCCTTGCACGCAGTGAAATTTTGCATCCTCTAACCGGTGCAGTGATGTCTTTTTCTTATGCGAATCGTCAGCACGCGTGTAGCATGCGAGCAATGTGGTGCGCCGAACCTGTCTATGCAGACTTGTAAGCCACGCTGGTGAGTAGCTGACGTTGAACTAACGTGAATGCCGACATCAAAAAATACAGGTAGCGTATTGTCAGTAACAACGTTATACCCTGATGCTGGTAGTTATTCACAACTTTGAAGGCAATGACATATGAACAATTCAACACTTAGTCGCAGACATTTTCTATCTGGCGCTCTATCTGGTTCGCTGGTGCTTGGCGCTCCTGCGATTGTCAATGCTCGCTCATTGAGTGGCGGTGCACTCAATCAGGGGATGGTGCCGATGGAGCACGGGTCCATGGCTGTTACTGCGTTTAAAGACTCCAGCATACATAGCTATCAAAGCCCAAACCTTACGGGTTGTGTCACCACCCATATTATTGAAACGCCTGAGCGATTGATTGTTGTTGACGGGCAGCGGTCGGTTATTTACGGACAGGAGATTCGTCGCTATGCAGAATCGTTGAAAAAACCGATTGATCGGATGATTGTGTCGCACCTTCACCCGGATCATTGGTTCGGTGCTTACCAGTTCAGAGATGTGCCCATCTACTCCTTGAAACAAACCCAAGAAGAAATCGAACAGCTCGGTGACTATTTCATCGATATCAGTAAGCCATCGCTGGGTGAACATGTCCCGCCTGAGAAAGTTATTCCGGATACGCTCATTGATGATGGTTCCAGCCATACGATTGATGGACTGACGCTTGAATATAGCCATGTTACAGACGCTGAATCGGATAACATGTTGACTATCTACCTACCCAATGAAAAGGTGCTGATAGCGCAGGATCTACTCTATAACAACTGCCATTTATTCTGCGGCCATGGTAATTTTCAAGGTTGGCAAAAAAATCTCATAGCGCTGAGAAAAAATACATCATTTGATCTTGTCCTACCTGGGCACGGCGACAACACAGGGTCCAGGCAGTCTATTGATGATGCTTTAATCTACTTGGAATTCGTGGAGAACGTATACGCAAAGGTCAATACGGGTGATGAACTAAAGGCTGCCATTCTAGAGCGATATCCCTCGTATATGGCAGCCTCTCTGGTTGATATTCAAAATCTGTTTCTTTTTCCTAAAAAATAAATTCTCTTGTAAAAAACCGTGGTTGGCATGTTAACGCTTAAACAGTTGCTGAATACGCTTCCGCAGACAGGAACTATTGAGTGGATAGGAATACGCTCTGAACGTCGAGCACCGATGAGCACTATGCAATCGGTGTCGGTGTCACCGGCTGTAGGATTGGAAGGTGATCGATACCAAGGGCGCACGGGTGAAAGGCATGTCACGCTCGTTCAAGCGGAACATTTAGCTGCAATCGCTAGTTTTAGTGGTCGCGACATTGTCAGTCCTGAGGATCTGCGGCGCAATATTCTCGTCAGAGGGATCAATCTACTGGCGCTGAAAAACCAGCGCATTCTGATTGGTGATGTTGAGCTTGAAGTAACTGGACTGTGTCACCCGTGTAGCAGAATGGAAGAGACCTTAGGCTCTGGGGGCTACAACGCTATGCGCGGTCACGGAGGTATTACCGCCCGTGTGCTATCAGCCGGACGTATCACCCTTGGAAATTCTTTGAAATTACAACGAGTTGAATGATCTACTCCGTCACAGCTCGCAATGGTTATGGGTCAGAAAGATTTTTGGTGAAGCGCATATACATGCAAGACCGCGAAAGAGCGGTGCTTTAAGGTGAAACGGGAGGTGTAAGTCGTTGGTGTCATATGATGCATACGGTTTCGACTATGGCCAGAAACGCTGCAAGAGATTGTGGCTTTGAGTTGTCTATCAACCGTCCAGTCTGGTTGAGTGGCACGATCATGAAAGCGGAGAGCAACAGCATGTGTCATAGCGAAAGTATGAGGCGTATTGTCAGTTACACGCTGGGAGTGTTGTGCATTGCGGGGGCACAAGTTTCCTGGGCCCAGTCTATGCAGGGCGACATAGCTCGCGGTGAATCTGCATTTGCCCAGTGTGCGGCATGTCACCAGGTTGGGAGTAATGCCAAAAATGGATTCGGGCCTGTATTGAATGGCGTGGTAGGCCGATCTGCAGGATCTGTTGAGGGGTACGCTTACAGCGCAGGCTTACAACAGGCGGGAGAGAACGGGTTAGTCTGGACCGAAGACCAGTTATTCGAGTGGTTACTGAACCCATCAATATTTTTAAAACAGCATTTAGGCGACGACTCTGCAACGAGCAAGATGCCTTTAGGGTTTGAATCCCCCGAGCTGCGTCAGGACCTGATTGCGTATCTGGCCACGTTGTCAGAGTCAATGGTGATGAGCGAAAAAAGTCACGGCGATGCACCACACAGCGACAAGGTCGACACCATGTCCACAGAGCCTGATGAAATCGACAAGATGCCACGAACCAAGCTTGAGTTGGTCAAACCGCCCTTTGTTCCTGAGCACAGTCAAAAAGCCACAGGCGAACCTAAAATTGTTGAAGTTGAACTGACCATCGTAGAAAAAAAGTGGGTGCTTGATAGCATTGGAACAGAAATTATTGCACTGACCTACGAAGGCTCTGTACCAGGTCCGTTGATCGTAGCGCACGAAGGTGATTTCATCGAACTCACCTTGAAGAACCCCGTCACCAACTCTATGGAACACAACATTGACTTGCACGCGGCAACGGGTGCTTTGGGTGGCGCTGCCATTACCACCATTGTTCCGGGTGAGGAGACAGTACTGAGATTTCAGGCAACCAAGTCAGGCGTATTTCTCTACCATTGCGCACCGGAAGGATCCATGACTCCTTACCACGTAACTCACGGCATGACCGGTGCCATCATGATTTTGCCACGTGATGGATTAACCGACGAAAGTGGTAATGAACTAACCTATGACAAGGCCTATTTTGTGGGTGAGAACGATTTTTACGTGCCCAAAGATGAAGACGGTCAGTTTAAAAAGTACGAAACAGCCGGAGAAGACTTAGTCGACTGGATTGAATCCATGCACACACTGACTCCAACTCATATTGTCTTTAACGGTCGCGTTGGCGCGCTAACCGGTGAAGGCGCATTGACCGCTAATGTGGGAGAAACCGTGTTGTTTCTGCATGTACAGGGTAACCGAGATACGCGGCCTCACTTGATTGGCGGACACGGTGATTATGTTTGGGAAACCGGATCTTTTTCCATGCCGCCTGCGCGTGATCTAGAAACTTGGTTCGTCCGCGGTGGGTCCGCCGGTGCTGCCTTGTACACCTTTCGTCAGCCCGGTATCTATGTCTATTTAAACCATAATTTAATCGAGGCTGTCGAGTTTGGCGCCGCGGCTCATGTGGTAGTCGATGGCGAATGGGACAACAGCTTGATGAAGCAAGTCTATTTGGGTCCACTCAAGGAATAGACGACCTGTGCTTGCGGTGTGGCCCATTGTTGTTATTACATTTTCTTTTGTGACAGGCTTTGTTGGATTCACTGCCGTACAAAAGCTCGGTAGTGATCCTGTCATAGCCTTTCCAACAGAGCGGTTTGTCCTTGTTGAGGACGCAGCAGATGCACTGTGGGTATCAAGGGCAGAGACAACGGTAGGTGAATGGCTGCAATGTGTTGACGATAACGCCTGTCCGGATATTATCGTTAACACAGCGCAAACTGATTATCCGGTGACGGGTGTTAATTGGCACGATGTATCGTCCTATCTGAGGTGGTATTCGAAAACCTACCAAACTGAAGTTAGGCTACCAACACGTCAGGAATGGTTGTCGTTCTCGGCGGACCACGCTCCGCGGCAGAAAAAAAAGCTCTTCGATGATCCACGAATGGCGTGGGCCGCTGACTACGATATTACCGCCGTCCCGCAAAGTGCGCTTGTAGAGCCAACTGGATCATTTGGGGTCAATTCATTGGGTCTGATAGATATTCAGGGTAATGTCTGGGAGTGGTCCGACTCATGTCAATCAAACTCAAACACCGTGGAAAACTCACTCCCTGGCTGCCTGTCGGGCAGATACGCCATGGGCAGCCATGAAGCCATATTAATTGACGGCATCCGTAACCCGGGTAAAGCCGGATGTGGTGCTGGGCAGCCACCTTCGAACGTCGGTTTCAGACTAGTCGCTGAGCTTAGAAGTTGATGTAAAAAGGTATCCGAACGATACCTGTTTCGAGTAATGCAGAAGAGGGGGCGGCAAATTTTCTTGAAAAAAAGCTGCTAGGCTGACCCACCAGTGGATATTAAGTCGTCGCAATTTATCGTGCGCTTAATGTTCTCACCGCTTCAACCATCACACCCAAGTGCTCGGGGTCCACATGTTGATGAATACCGTGACCTAGGTTGAACACGTGACCAGGACCTGCTCCGTAGCTGTCTAGTACTCGTTTAACCTCTGTTCTGATACTCTCTGGCGAACCGTACAATACTGACGGATCAAGATTGCCTTGCAAGGCAACCCGTTCTCCAATGCGTGCACGTGCATCGGCCAAGTCCATGGTCCAGTCCACGCCCAATCCGTCACAACCTGTGTTTGCCATTATGTCGAGCCACTGTCCGCCGTTTTTGGTAAACAGTACAACTGGCACTTTGCGGCCATCAGCTTCGCGCGTCAGCCCATCAACAATTTGCTGCATATAGTGCAGTGAAAATTCGCGGTAGTTGGCAGGCGAGAGTACACCGCCCCAGGTGTCAAATACCATCAATGCTTGCGCACCGGAGTCCACCTGCGCGTTGAGATAACTGATAACAGACTGTGCTGTGCGATCTAATAGTTCATGTAAGGTGGCAGGATCACTGAACAGCATGCCTTTGACTTTTGAAAAGTCTTTACTGCCACCACCCTCAACCATGTATGTGGCCAGGGTCCACGGGCTGCCTGAAAACCCGATGAGTGGAACGCGTCCATTGAGTTCTGTACGAATCGTGCTGACGGCATCCATGACATAGCGGAGTTTATCGTTAGGATCGGGTATAGGCAGTTTTTCAACATCTGCTCGGGTTCGCACCGGGTGAGAAAATTTGGGGCCTTCGCCAGTTTCGAAATGTAAACCCAAGCCCATTGCATCGGGTATGGTTAAGATGTCAGAAAACAAAATAGCTGCATCTAGATTAAAACGGTTGATAGGTTGTAGAGTAACTTCGCACGCAAGCTCTGGTGTACTGCACAGGGTCATGAAGTCGCCCGCTTGTGCTCGAACCTTCAGGTACTCTGGCAGATAACGCCCAGCCTGGCGCATCACCCACACTGGGGTGCGCGGCGTCTCTTGTCGGTTCAGGGCGCGTAAGTAAAGATCGTTTTGCAGAGGTGTTGTCATGCGTGCGCCTCGTTGGCTGAGTGCCGAGAGGCTGGCTTTGTTGAATCCAGGTACTGAATAATGCCTTCAGCGGCATTTCTGCCTTCGAAAACAGCGGTAACCACCAGGTCTGAGCCACGAACCATGTCGCCACCTGCAAACACTTGAGGGTTAGCTGTTTGATGCATAAAGCTGGCATTTTCTGGTGCAATGACGCGACCACCTTCATCGGTATGAATGCCGAATTCATTAAACCAGCCCGCAGGATTAGGTCGAAAACCAAACGCCACCAGTACCGCATCTGCTGGAATTATTTCCTCAGTTCCGGAAACGACTTCAGGCATCCGGCGCCCTCGTGCATCGGCATCACCCAACTGAGTCGTGACAACTTTTACACCACTGACCTGACCATTGTCTGAGCCAATAATTTCAATAGGCTGCCTATTCCATAGAAACTTCACACCTTCTTCCTTGGCATTTTTTACTTCTCGCCGAGAACCGGGCATGTTTTTCTCATCACGTCGATAGGCGCATGTTACAGATTCGGCGCCCTGGCGAATGGATGTGCGGTTGCAGTCCATAGCGGTGTCGCCGCCTCCGAGTACGACAACCTTCTTGTCCTGCAAGTTCACGAAGTTGTCGATATTCGTATCCCACTTGTACTGATAGTTGACATTGGAGATGAGGAAGGGCAAAGCTTCGTGGACGTTGATCAGATCCTCGCCTGGAAAACCACCGCGCATGGAAGTATAGGTACCCATGCCCAGAAACACCGCGTCATACTCATCCAGCAATGTTTGGAAGGCGATGTCTTTGCCCACTTCGGTATTGAGCACAAATTCCACACCCATCTCCTGCATGATGTCGCGACGTGTGAAAACCACTTCTTTTTCCAGCTTGAACGGCGGAATGCCAAAGGTCAGCAGGCCACCGATTTCACTGTATTTATCATAGACAACGGCCTTGACGCCGTTGCGTGTCAGTACATCTGCGCAGCCGAGCCCCGCTGGACCTGCGCCAATGATGGCAACCTTTTGCCCGGTTGGTGTTACACCGGACATGTCCGGACGCCATCCCTTTTTTAGCGCCTCGTCCGTAATGTATTTTTCGATCGAGCCAATGGTAACGGCACCGAAACCATCATTGAGTGTGCAAGCGCCTTCACACAATCTGTCCTGGGGGCAAACACGTCCGCACATTTCAGGTAGCGAGTTGGTTTTGTGGGACATTTCAGCAGCTTCAAACAAATTACCTTCTGCAACCAGTTTTAGCCAGTTTGGAATGTAATTGTGGACCGGGCATTTCCATTCGCAATACGGGTTTCCGCACGAGAGGCATCTACCGGCCTGAGCACCCGCTTTTTCTGCATTGAATTGCCCGTAGATTTCTTTAAAGTGTTTGATGCGCACGGGCACTTTCACTTTTTTCGGATCTTTGCGTGGCAGATCAAGAAACTGGAATGTCAGATCACTCATGGGCTCCTCTTTAATCCTCTTTTAACTGATGGTTTTGAGCTTGCGACTCCAGTGAGGACGCTCGACGAGACCCTCAGGTCAACGCAAATTCTAAACGCCACCGGGCCAGCAACTAGCCCCATTCACGCTCAGGTGTTGAGCCGGTCCTTAATAGTTTTACTGACGCTGCCCATGTCGGCGCGGCCTTGCAGCTGAGGCTTGACTAGAGCCATAACTTTGCCCATGTCCTTGACCGATGCGGCACCGGTTTGATTGACTGCAGCGTCAATAATGGCGGCAATTTCAGATTCACCCAAGGCGGCGGGCAGGTAGGTTTTGATCAGTTCAGACTCGGTTTCTTCCTGAGCGACCAAGTCGTCGCGACCCGCAGCAGAGTACTGGGCAATAGACTCACGGCGTTGCTTGAGCATCTTGTCCAAAAGGGCAATAGTGGTTGGCTCGTCAAGCTCTGTACGTTCGTCGACTTCCTTTTGCTTGATCGCCGCAGATATCAGTCGCAATGTAGCCAAGCGTGGTTTGTCACCGGACTTCATGGCGAGCTTGATATCGTCAAGCACGCGTTGCCGGGTATCGCTTTTCACGGCTATCGATTAATCACAACGGCGGGGATAATACGCTTTGCTAGCGTATTAATACATCCGAACGCGGCGAGAAGACTCTTTAGAGACCTTCTTTTGATGGCGCTTAACAGCCGCAGCGGCTTTGCGCTTACGCTCAGTGGTGGGTTTTTCGTAGAATTCACGACGGCGAGTTTCTGTAAGAACTCCCGCTTTTTCGCAAGATCGTTTGAAGCGGCGCAGAGCCATTTCGAAAGGCTCGTTTTCTTTGACGCGTACTGAAGGCATTAATGAATTTACTCGGCTGAAGCGCGGAAAGCTCTCTATTATAACGGTTTCCGTGCCATAAACTCAATTCTTGTCGATATTTCTTTGAAAACACCATGATTACGTTAGGTATCGAGAGCTCTTGCGATGAAACTGGGCTGGCTTTGTATTGTACAAACAAGGGTTTACTGGCCCACGCGCTGTTTAGCCAGACAGATCAACACGCTTTGTATGGCGGCGTCGTGCCTGAGCTGGCCTCTCGAGATCATGTGCGACGTCTGGTACCGCTGACTCGCGATGTTTGCAAACAGGCGAACTGTACGTTAAACGAAATTGATTCTGTCGCGTTTACGGCCGGTCCGGGGTTGGCTGGTGCGCTGCTCACCGGAGCCATGATGGGTCGTGGTCTGGCCTGGGCTTTACAAAAACCAGCCTTGGGCGTGCATCACCTTGAAGGGCATCTGTTAGCCCCAATGCTGGAGCCTGACCCACCGGTATTCCCATTCGTCTGTTTGTTGGTATCGGGTGGGCATACACAGCTCGTTGTTGTGAGGGGGCTAGGCCAGTATGAATTGCTGGGTGAGTCCATTGATGATGCGGCAGGTGAGGCGTTTGATAAGACCGCCAAAATGCTTGGTTTATCTTACCCAGGTGGGCCAGAGCTTGCCCGCTTAGCTGAGTGCGGTGACGCCGCGGCTGTGCCATTACCGCGGCCTATGATGGACCGTCCTAACCTGGATTTCAGTTTCAGTGGGCTAAAAACGGCTGCTATTACTCGACTCAAGGCGTTCAATCAAACGAATAACGATCCCACTACGCAAGAGCGATTCAGGGCAGATCTGGCAGCCAGCTTTCAACAGGCGGTCGTGGACGTACTCATCGGTAAAAGCCAGAGGGCCTTAGCGCAAACCGGTTTGAGTCGCTTGGTTATATCTGGCGGTGTCAGTGCCAACCAGCAACTGCGTGCGGCTGCTGATGAGCTGGAAACTCGGGGAATCTCTGTGTTTTATCCGCGCCTGGAATTTTGCACAGATAACGGCGCTATGATTGCGTTGGCAGGTGCTCTGAGGCTTGCGCGGGGTGATGCTTCGGATATGTCAGTCAATGTCAAACCTCGTTGGCCATTGGAGTCATTAAATGAGCACACTTATCAGCCTTAACTTAAAGTTACTCCCCGCTGCGTGGGTACGTTGACGCAAGTGAACCTTGGTAACGGGATTCTGTAGGTTGCTCCACGCTGCGTGGGTACGTTACGCGCGGCTGCCTTAAAAACTGTGTTACTTGTTACCGATCGTGGGCTCTGTACCTGCGATTAGCCGTTGAATATTGCTGCGATGGGTATAGAACAGAAATGCACCGATGAACACGAAACCCAGTGCATAGGCTTGCTGATCATCGAATAACAAATAGAGAGGTACTAATGCAAACGTCACCAGTGCAGCCAGCGACGAGCGACGGAAGGCCAAGCTTACGGCTAGCCACGTGAGCAGTGCCAGTGCGCCAACCGATAAGTCAATGCCTATTAAGGCCCCCAGTGCCGTGGCAACCCCTTTACCGCCATTAAAGCCGAAGAAAACCGGGTACAAATGACCCAAAAAAGCAGCCAGTGCAGCCAATGCAATAGTGGGCGGATGCTGGGTGAACAAGGCGGTGAGCAGCACCGGGATGAACCCCTTGAGGCCATCACCGAGCAGTGTCATTGCGGCCGGTACTTTGCCACCGAGGCGTAACACATTGGTGGCACCGGGATTGCCAGAGCCGGTCTGCCGGGGGTCAGGTAGTCCCATGCTTCGACAAACCAGTATGGCTGCCGAGACCGAACCAGCCAAATAGGCAAGTACCGCCACTAGAAGGGCGGGTATGGCAAGATCAGCGCTGAACACGTGTGCAGTTCCACTCTCTATAAACGTTGTTAGGACTGCACTATATAAGATTAAACCATGAGCACACTCATTCAACCTGAGCAAATCACTCGCGTTCGACGACAGTTTCAACGTGCTGCTGCGCAATTTGATGCGCATTCAGTGGTGTTCGAGACTGTCGGCGATCGCCTGCAGTCCCGTCTTGACTTGTTGGCGATTAAGCCCAATCGCGTGCTTGATCTCGGTTGTCGAAGTGGTTATCAGTTCGATGCCCTGCGGCAGCGCTACCCCAAAGCGCATATCATAGGTGCGGATCCAGCACCGGAGCGGGTTAGGCAACCGCTGTCATCAATGCCGGGTAACTGGCCAGCGTGGCTTCGCGTGCGTTCACGCTCTGGCACCCCCGATAGAGTGGCCTGCGACCCGCACGAGCTACCCTTTAGTGATGAAAGTTTTGATCTAATCGTGTCCAATTTGTTGTTACCTTGGTGCCATGCACCGCATCGAGTTTTCGAAGAGGCCGCTCGAATTTTACGCCCTGGCGGTGCGTTCATGTTCACCACGGCGGGTCCGGATACATTGCTAGAATATCGGGCTGCCTGGGCGGCTATCGATAGCTACCTGCACAGTTTCGGGTTAATCGACATGCATGATTTGGGTGACTCGCTGATGGCAGCAGGTTTTGCAGCACCGGTACTCGATCGGGATAATTTAACAGTCGACTATCCCGACATTCAAGCGCTTCAAAATGAGTTGCGCTGCTTGGGTGCGTACAATATCGCTCGTGGTCGACGGCTCGGACTCATGGCCCCTGCGGTGCAGCAACAATTGCATGATTCCACCCAAGGAGCCGATCGATTTGCAGTGACGTTGGAGCTGGTTCAGGGTCACGGTTGGAAAGGTGAATTACAGCCATCAGGGAAAAACTCTGGTGACGAATATACGGTGCCGGTTGATAGTCTGCGTGGCTCTTGGGGCCGTAAGATTGGCCGCGCACGGTGATCAGCAATTCAACGCCCAGGTTCAACTTACGGTTACCTGTACGAATGTGTCAACCGCGCTTTACACAGGACCGTACTTAGATGAGAATGGTTGGGTAATTCGCGGCAATTTAAACGAGTAGCGCTTCGTGGATGATTGAAGTTCAGGATACAAGTAGCTCCAGCACGCGCTTGATAGTACGTGCTAATCAGTCAATGAGTTGGCGTGCCAATCTCTACCTGGCTGCTAGCTTGGGCGTTATTTGCATGGGTGTCGCTATTGCACTGGCTACCTATGGCTTATGGATGGTCATCCCATTTGCTGGCGCCGAGGTTATCTTGATAGTGGTGTGTCTGTACTTAACCCTGAAAAGATTGTCACGCAAAGAGATGCGGCGGGAGTGGTCGGGGAAAACGTATCGGTAATTAGCGGGTAATTATTGTACAGTAACTCGAATACTTCGTATTAAACGTGTAAAATCGGTTGGTCGGAAAAACACGAATCTGTCGGGCACATCGCTGGCTTCGTAAGAGGATCTATTGGGAGCAACCTCGGATGTAACACGTGTGCAC
>CALKXZ010000134.1 GCA_938003775.1 uncultured Granulosicoccus sp.
GAACCGCCCGGCTCAATGCTAGGGTTTCTCATTTCACAGCGTTCCCCGCGGGTGCGGGGATGAACCGACAGGCCTGCTGGATCTGCGGGTTATCGCGTCGCGTTCCCCGCGGGTGCGGGGATGAACCGAGCCTCCCTTCGGGATTTGCACCATGTATGAAGCGTTCCCCGCGGGTGCGGGGATGATCCATCGATGATCAGGTGGCTGTATATTCCAGAGCAAAGTTGCTACCTTTTCCAGAGTAAAGTTGCCACTCAAGAATTTATCCATGCATAAAACTAAGGAAGTGCGTCGCCTGTCCTGGGGATTTCAACAAAGCCAGCGGAAGATGGTGGCCGCGAATAAAAAAGCGCCTATTGCAGTATGAGATGATTGATTGGATGATTCCTATTGATTGTCACTTGGCATCATGTCCATGTTATCCACCCCAATCAGTTGCACGTCCGACAAAATTCCTCGTTCCTTATCTGTTGTAAGCAAGGTAGGAGACGACATTCCGGTCTGACGCAAGTTTGCCAAAGCGTTTCAAGCCTTTAAATGGCTTGCGCGTAATGTTCTTGCAGACTTGATGTCGACTGCGATTAAATCAGGACCTTGAATAAAAAGAAGGTCAATTTCGCTGCCATGTTTATTACGAAAAAAATGGATGTTTGCATCTTTCTCCTGATTCCAGCATGCGTTGAAAGCGCGAGTAAAGCTGGCGTCAATCCAATTGATATCCTGCTCTACTGGTAGGATCAGCAAATCCAATTTTCTCCAAATCGTGGTGCAAGGTGGCGACTAAGTCAACTTGGTTGAGTTGCCTTGCTGAATCAAACATGATCTGGAATATGATGTCCCGTTGGGCATGACTACCGCCAAGCTCCCATAGTGAGCTGCGCAAAGGCATCATCAATTCAAGGGCGTGGGTGTGGTTGCTTTGCCGGTGTGCTTTGATTCCTTTTACAACGGGAATGCAGGTTTTGTAAGCGTCCGATAGCGTGCCTTGTGTGGTCACAAAAGACTCGATTTCACTGAGCATTTTTTCAAGCTTGTCGAATTCTCCGGTAGCGGCAAAGGTCATCGCACAGTGGGCGCTGGTGAACGGACTGGTGATGTCGAGATACGCAGTCTCGATTGCTGCGGATAATGCCTGCCATCGATTACCCACTGGTGTTCCCACCAATTCAAGCCTCATGAGAATTGACGCCGCGTTTTGAATATCCAGATAAAAATCAGGTAACGCCTCTATTAGCGGGTTTGAGGGATTTCTAATCCAAGCGTCATAGATCTCCAATACCTCCTCATATTCTCCGCGCTCTACATGACACAGACAGCGGTGCCACCATAAGTGAAATTTCAGTTGATTCGAATCGGTCCAATGCTCCTTGAGGCTATCAAGCCAGAGCACGCCAGCCTCGCTTTCACCACGCATCTCTAATACATGCGCTACCGCGTGCGCAGCCCAAATATTGCCTTGGTTTAGCTCAATGGCTTGCCGGCCAATGCGCTCGGCATTTGCTAGATCGCCTGTCTCTTCCAGGTCGAAAGCCCGAATCGCTAACCAATCGCCATAGCCTGTGATAGATGCATCCCAGCTCGACACTGTTGAGCGCGAGAGTTTTTCTGAGCGAATCATGTCTCCAGTCCAGAACGCTTCACCCTGCGCCATGGCTAGCGCCAGAATATCTTTCGGATGTTCACTAACAATGGCCTCAAAGCAGGCGACTAACTTTTCGGGTCTTCGTTGAAGCGCCATTTGCAATGCATCCACATACAGTCTTTCTCGAGCGGTGGCTGATGACTGGTGTTTACAGGCTATGTCATACGCATTCTTTGCCAAGGGTAGTGATGCGTTTTTTCGCAAGCTGCAGATCATCAACCCCATCATTGCTTGACTGAGTACGCAGGTCTCATCAGCTTCAATAGATCGTTTGAGCGTTGCTGTGGTATCGGCACTGCGAGCACAGTATTTTTGAATAGCCAGATTGCAGGCGACTGCGGCGTCCTCACTACAGGTGGTGATAGTGTGACCACGAGAATCGTTGTACATGATGGAACTCCATGTGTTGTAGTCGCTGGTGCGGAAATTTAATCCTTCCCAGACTTAACTGTTTGTATGCACGCTCGATAACTTTGCGCCAGAAGAATAACGTGAGCTCCACCCAAGAAGGATACAAAGCCGATCCTTTAAACCCGGCGCCCACTTTACTCCGGTACGGGCTGATCCACGCGACTTCAATGACCTTAGTCTGTTTCTATTTCCGTGTGTTGGCGCTCGCGCCACATGGTATACAACCCAGCGGCGATAATGATGAACGAGCCGATAAGCATTAGAATGTCTGGTCGTTCATCGAATATGATTACGCCAAGTAGTAATAAAAACAACAACCTCGAGTACCTGTAGGGCGACACTAGTGATACGGGTGCGATGCGTATTGATGTAATGATCATTAGATAGCCCGCGGTTCCGAAGCTGATCATGCCTACCACTAACCACCAGTCGACTGCTGCTGGTAACACAGTCGATTCGGTCAGCATGACCCACACTAGGGAAAACGGTATCGCTGCAGCCATGGTATACGCGGCAAGGGATGATGATGCCATGTTCACTGGTGTAACGCGGGTGGTCAGGTCACGTGCGGAGAGCCCAAGCATGGCCAGTATTGCCCACAGTACATTGGCATCAAACGATTGAGTGCTGGGTTGAACGATCAGCAGTACACCAACGAAACCAATACTAATGGCGCTCCAGCGCCGCCAGCTCATGCGTTCGCCCAGAAGTAATACTGCACCCATAGCCACCACCAGAGGTGTGGCCTGTAAAATGGCACCCACGGTTGAAAGCGGCACCAGACGTAGCGCTTGGACCATACCTAAGGTTGCAGAAATCTCAGCGACGTAGCGAATCAGTAAAACCTGGGACAGTGCAGCGCGATCCAGTAGTTGTTGCCTTTGCACCAAGGTGAGTAGAACGAAAACGACAAACGATCCACTGATAAGTAACAGTGCTGTATGCGCTGATGACATGACGGTCGCTGAGATTTTTATGAATGTATCAGCGATGGCGAAAGCCGCCATGGAGAGCACCATGAAAACGATGCCGCGTGTGGTGTGCTGTTGTTTAGTGTTAATCACAACGTGGTATGCGCGTTGGCTCAATGATGTGCCTTGCGCACAGGGTGTGATACCTTGCGTCATTTCTAGTCGGCACGTTTATCGTCAGGCTTGAAGGGTGAAGGCGTTTCCCCGTCATAGCCGGAAACCGGAGTGTCATACAGGTGATAGTGCCGCAGGCAAAGAATAAAGACTGATTCGTCTGTCACTGAGCCTATTACTGTAGAGGCAGAGTTTACAGGCATTTTCTCAAGGTAGGGTGACTCGTCCAGTAGTGCGGACGCGACAGGAGCACACCAACTTCGGTGGGCCAGTGGATAGGGGTATGCAGTTATAACGTCTGAACGCTGCGCTGCTTGGGTCCTCTGTTCGTGACCCGTTGGTTTTGGCTAAGAGCGAACTAAACCTGGATGCAACGGTGGGGAACAGCGCTTAAGCCAGATATACTTGGCACACATTGAACCAGACCAGCACTAGGTCATTCACTCACAGGACTCAGAATAAAACCCATGAGCGAACCTGCCGTTATAGCCATGATGATGGCCATGGACCGTAATAAGCTTATCGGGCGCAATGGGGCAATGCCGTGGCATATTCCAGGTGAGCAGGCCTATTTCAAACAGGTCACCCTGGGTAAGCCTGTCATCATGGGCCGTAAAACGTTCGAGTCAATTGGCAAGCCTTTGGTGGGCAGAGTTAATATTGTGGTGACGCGAAACACCCGCTGGGAGGCTGAAGGCGTGCGTGTGGTTCATTCGCTACATGAAGCGCTGCAGGTGGGCCGACAATCGACCCTTGCCTCGTTGGCGGCTAGTGCTGCGGTGCAAACGCAACCTGAACCAGACAATAGCAACCAGGCTGCCACCACACAGGTAACCGCCGCTAACCCCGGTGAACTGATGGTCATAGGAGGAGCTGCCTTGTGTCGAGATGCCATGCCGTTAACCCAAAGACTGTACCTGACCGTGGTGGATCATGAGTATGAGGGTGACACCTGGCTCGATAGTTTTAGCTGGAACGACTGGCAGCGTGTTTCTGAAGATGTCAGAGATCCGACCACCACGGGTGGACTGGCAGTTACCTATTGGGTGCTAGAGCGCTGTGGTGACTGACGGCTCAGTGGCTGGTGCTACGACCGACAATCCACCCAATGGCTGGTACGCTCTTCAATGGCGTAGGCAGTCAAACTGCCGCCCCATACGCAACCTCTGTCTGTGGGTATGACATGACCGGGACTGATACCCGGATGGCTGGACCAATGACCAAACACAACGGTGGTGTCCAGCGGTTTTCGATCGGGCAGGGCGTACCAGGGGTGTAAGCCTGCCGGAGCCGTACGAGGCGGACCGTTGAAGTCAAAGTTGATTCGACCATCCCAGTGGCAATAGCGCATTCGGGTAAAGGCATTCACAGAGAATCTGCGGCGCCTGCGAGGACTGAGTCCTTTTACCCACCTATCGGGCATGTTGCCATACATCACGGTTAGAAAATCCTGTAACTCATGGCGCAGTACACCGTGCAGTTCGTCAGCCATCTTCTGCGCACGCTTCAAACTCCAGTACGGATAGATACCGGCATGCACCAATGTATGGCCCAGGTTATCGTCAACGTGCAGCAACGGTCGCCGGGCGAGCCAATGGCACAGTTCGTCGCGATCCGTTGCATTGACTATGGGTTGCAGCGTGTCCTTACTGGAAGCTTTCCTAACACCGTGCACGACAGCCAGCAGATGCAGGTCATGATTACCCAGCACGCTAATTGCCTGCTTACCAAGGCTCTTGATAAAGCGCAGTGTTTCCAGAGATTCGGGCCCCCGGTTCACCAGATCGCCCACAAACCATAGTGTATCGGTGGTGGGGTCATATGACAGGTGATCAAGTAATCGCCTTAGCGGCGTTAGGCACCCCTGCAGGTCACCAATGACATAGGTGGTCATGAGCGCGTGAATTTAATACCAGAACCTTCGCGCGCCTGTACCGAGCATGGTGGCTTGGCGAACATGTGCTGGCAAGCCAAAGTGAACCAATACACGGTTGTGTCAGTGAAGCGTGCGTGGGGTAGATAGCAGAAAGTCCGCAATCATGGCTTTGAATTCATAACCTTCGTCAGTCACCAGCATATAACTGCCACCCATGGTGCCCATGGAGGTTTCTAACATGGTGCCGCTGGTGTATTGAAAACCCTCTCCTGGTTTTAAGTGTGGTTGTTCGCCAACGACACCATCTCCTTGTACCTCCTGTACCTTGCCATTGGCATCGCGAATAACCCAGTGCCGTGTTAATAAACGCGCTGGGGTTTCACCGACGTTGCGGATAGTAATGGTGTACGCAAACACATAGCGGTTGTTGTCCGGATCTGATTCGGACTCCACATAAAGTGTATCGACATCTACCTTGATACCATTGCTGATATCCAGTTCCATAGCGCTGGTTCTTCTCAATTGATACCGCTATGGTAGCATCGCTGGCGCTCACTCAGGGTAGCGCTGACCGTTTGCCAGCAGTTTTGCCAGTCGAAAAAATGCCGCTTGGTCCAGAGTTTCGGCACGTGCTTGTGGATTGATATCGATGGTCTTCAGCGCCTGGTCGTCTAGGTGCTCTTTCAGGTTGTTACGAAGGGTTTTACGTTGATTGGCAAATGCCAGTCGGGTACAGACCTGCAGTGCCTGGATTGTGTGGTCATCGGGTGCGTTTTTTCTAGGCTTGAGCCGCACGACGGCTGACTGCACCTTAGGGGCTGGGTTGAATGCTTCCGGCGGCACGATAAACAGCGGTTCTATCTCAAAGACACTTTGCATGATCACACTCAGACGACCGTAGGCACGTGTGCCGCATGGGGCGTGCAAACGGTCCACAACCTCCTTTTGCAACATCACGTGGACGTCTTTAAGTACAGCATGTGCACCGAGCAGTCGGATCAACAACGGTGTGCCAATGTTATAGGGCAGGTTGCCAACAACCCGCAGTGGATGCACACCTGCATTAGCAGGTGCGCACACGGCCGAACGTTGCTGTGCCATGTTGGATGACTCAGAGGGTGGGTGCTGCTGTGCCGCAAGCTGGGCAAAATCAACACTCAGGACATCACCTGCCACAATGGTTAGCGATGGTATTTGCTTGGCGTCTAATCGCGCGATTAAATCACGATCAATTTCAATCACGCGTAAATGATCCAGCCGGTCCAGCAACGGGTAGGTTAGCGCGCCGAGGCCCGGTCCCACCTCAACGACATTGTCATCGCGCTGCAATCGAATTGCTGCCAGCATGCGTTCGATCAGTGCCGCGTCGTGTAGGAAGTTTTGCCCGAAGCGTTTACGTGCCCGGTGTTTGGTATGTCGGTTGTTCAAAGAGTGGTGAGTCTGTGGCTAAAACAGTGTTCGCACATAGGATATGTTCGCGCCGCGAATGTCGGACGCCTGTGGTGGGCAAATGAATAGGTTTACGCCGTATTTGGGTTAGTCGCCACCAACTCCGCCGCCATGGTCAGCGCCGCGCTCAGGCTGCCACTGCTGATCTCTCCTGTACCGGCCTTGTCCAGCGCGGTGCCGTGATCCACAGAAGTACGAATGATGGGCAGTCCTAGGGTGAAATTAATAGCCTGTCCGAAGCCTGCGTACTTCAATACCGGTAGTCCCTGGTCATGAAACATCGCCATTACAGCATCCGCGTGTTGCAGATGATGCGGTGTGAACAGCGTATCTGCTGGTAACGGGCCAGTTAACTGCATGTTTTCTGCTCGCAATCGGTCGAGTACCGGTTCGATCACGTCTATTTCCTCTCGACCCATATGCCCACTTTCGCCAGCATGAGGATTGAGTCCTGCGACCAGTATGCGTGGATGAGCAATGCCGAAATGCATCACCATATCCTTATGCAGAATACGCAGCGCGCGCTCCAGTATCTCTTGCGTCAGCGCTGTGGCAACCGCAGAAAGCGGTAGATGGGTCGTGGCTAATGCAATTCGCAGTGGCCCGGTCGGTGTGTTGGCAGCGAGCATCATTACCGGCTCGCAGCCAAGCCGTTGCGCTAAGTATTCAGTATGGCCGGTGAACGCAATTCCGGCGTCGTTAATGACACCTTTGTGCAATGGGGCAGTGACCATGGCATCAAACTGAGCCTGTACGCAGCCATCAACTGCGGCATCGAGTGTTGCCAACACATAGGCAGCGTTGGCTGGATTCAATGTGCCGCTGACACTAGGTGCGCGAAGTGGCACAGGTAGTACGCACAGTTCACCGGGTTTGTTGATGACCTGGCCGGGCTTAAGCTCTGGTAGCAGATGAATTTTTAACGGCAATTTCAGTTGTTCGGCGCGTGTGTGCAGCAACTGGACATCGGACACCGCCACAATGTGAGAATGGCGGGTTTGTTGTGCCAACATGACCGTCAGGTCGGGTCCGATACCAGCGGGTTCACCGGGTGTTAGTGCAATGCGTGCGCTCAACTGCGAATCTCTACAAAAGATTCGTCGCGAAGCTGTCGAGACCAACGCTCGGTTTCTTGCTCCACTTTGCTTTGCCGTAAAGCTGAGTTGGCCTGATCACGCAAAGCGCTTTCATCCACGGTGCTGGTGCGGCGGTCCAACACCTCCAGCAAATGCCAGCCAAATTGCGTGCGAAACGCTGTGCTGACTTCATTGATTGGCAGTGAGTCCGCCATTTCTTGCATCTGTTGCGGCATTTGACCTTGGCTAAACCAGGGCAGTTCGCCGCCGTTGTTGGCACTGTTAGGGTCCTCGCTATGCGTGGTTGCCAGGTCTTTAAAAGAGGCACCTGACTGCAACTGCGCTCGTAACCCCTGCAGTTTTTGTTGAATATCGGCATCGTCACCGGCTATAAAAATATGCCTTGCCAGGGTCTCTTCCTGCTGAGTCTGATCACCACTTTGTCGATCGGCCAAGCGAATGATATGCAATCCGTTCGCAGAACGCAGCGGTTCACTCAGATCACCAGGGTTCATGGAACGTAACGCATCGGCTAAAAATTCGGGTACCTCCGGAAGCGTACGCCAACCCAGGTTGCCACCTTGCAGCGCCCGGGCACCGTCAGAGCTGGCAGCGGCCACTTCACTGAAATCATCGCCGCCACGTAATCTTGCCAGTACCGCTTGGGCACGATTCTGTGCAGTTTCTAATTCCGCGGGTGTAGCAGTAGGCGGCACCGCAATTAGAATGTGCTGAATACGATAGCGTTGCTGGTCTTCTACATCGTTCTTGATAGCATCAACGTAGTCGTCTATCTCCTGAGCGGAGACGCGAATTCGCGTTTGGACTTCGCGCTCTATGAGCCGCTGTAGTAGCAGATCCTGTTCGATATTTAGTCGAAAGTTATCGTATTCAAAGCCTTGACTTTGCAATGTCTGGCGAAATTGCAGGGTGTCCATATTGTTATTGCGGGCAATCTGTTCTATGGCGCGATTAACACTGCTGGCATCGACCGCAACGCCGACCTCCTTGGCGTGTTGCCGCAATATTTCACGGTCAATGAGTTGATCGAGAACCCGTTCGGTTAGCACATCATCCGGTGGCAACTGTTGCCGGTTACTGCGTGCCTGTTGTTTGAGAAATTCGGTGGCCGCAATGATGTCGCTATCGAGCACAACGCCTTCGTTGACTACCGCGCGAATTCTGTCCAGCACGACATCTTGTGCCAGCGCGGGTGAAACGCCCAGTAGTGACATCCACACCAGTAGAGCGAATCGGTACCTGCGTGGTCTGAGCACGGAGTTTGCTTGCCTGTTTGAATCCATCGGTTTTGCTATTGACCGTTGTTTGTTGTCTGTCATTGCACGTCGTCCCGATACCCTAAAATTGCGTTTTCCAGCAACGCACCGTAGTCCTGCCCCAATGGCGCCAATCCCTTGAGTACCAATTGCAGGTAAACGTTGGAATCGTGATCGTCACCATTATCGGCTATGTAGCGCCGTGCTGCCAGACGTACAGCCCAGCAACAACCGTCGTACTCCAGACCGAGCAAGGACTCAATGCTTCGATCTGCATCCAACGAGTAGTTCCATCGGCCCGCAATGCGCCAATTGTTGCCCAGCTCCCACAAGCCGGACAAGTCAATCTGCTCTGTTCTATTCAATCGCGCTTCGCTGTTCACAACTCGGTGGGTTACGTTGAATATTTTGTTGGGTCCTGGCCGGTAACCCAGTGAAAGCGCACTCCGGATCGTACTGCTTTCATCCGGATTCCACTGAATACTACCGCTGCCAATCCATCCGTCTGTCAGTGCGGTGGATACCTCGCCGACTATGTCGGATGTGTCTCGGGTTGCGATGGGGTCGGTTGGTTGCAGGGTGACACGTCGGTCTTCGAAAAAGCGGATCTGACCAATACTTGCGCGAAAGCGCTCCCGCCCATCGCGACCTTTGATCATGCGCGTGGTCAACGCCAGGGAGAGCTGGTTGGCATCGGCCACGCGATCAGCACCACTGAATCGGTTATCGCGAAATAATTGACTGATGTTGAAATCAAAGGCGCTGGAATCAAATATCGGTATGTCGTTCTGATCTCTATGCGGTACGCGCAAATAGAAAATACGCGGCTCCAGGGTTTGGATAGAGCCTTCATCATCGAGCAACCGGTCGAAAAACAGACCGCTGTCGACTGTCAATGTGCTTAGGCTACGGGTACTGGATTGATCGATCAGTTCATCGGTGTTGTTCAAGCTATAGAAGGTAAACCGGTGCGCAATACTGGGTTTTAAAAACCATGCATCGCGCACGATGGGTAGTGAGAGTCGAGGTTGCATATCGATCCGCGCACCGGTCACGGCGTCGTCCTTATCGAAATACACAAATTCAGTATTTACATCGCTGCGTAGCCCTAGCGGCAGGCGCCCGGATTCGGCATACATCTTCAACTGCGGTAAGCGTCGGTGTGGCCTATCAACAGGCGCTATGTTCTCATCAACGGTTTGAAAGCTTTGTAACCTTGCCAATGCTCTGACTCGCCCACGCTCGTAGTTCAAATCAGCGCGTTGCTCCAGGTGGGTAATGCTGGCCACTTGCAGGCTATCGCCCAAATCTTCCAGATAGTCTTTGTCTGATACGCGTCGGGCAACGATCGTGGACGATAGATCAGAATTAAAACTG
>CALKXZ010000135.1 GCA_938003775.1 uncultured Granulosicoccus sp.
TGGCCTCTATTTTATAGCTAGGTATGTAGGAAATTAAATCCAAGTATTCTTCTTACTTCTTTACACCCCGCAGTCACCTATGGTTTTTGTTGTCGGTGACACAATTTTCTTCTCTACTTGCTTTCTTTGTGATGGAACCAAGAAATCTTAGTAAGGATAGAGCCGTGGATTATTCAAGCAGCCTAGAATATTATTGGCGAATTGCTGCCTATTGGAAAAAAATAAGATAGGCTAAAACAAAACCTGTTTCCCAAGCCCAACTTGACGAGTGCTTGTAAATATATTGTGTCTTCCTTTCCGTTTTTTGGATTAACTTTTGTATAATCTAGGTGCAGAGAATGTTTTAGCTCAGTCTTGACCATGGCGTGATTGACGATATGAACAATACCAGCAGTCAGGCCCGCCTGACTGGCCAGGCTAAACCCTGCCACGATGTAACCGATCTGGGCAACACTTGAATAGGCCAGCATACGCTTCAAGTCCGTTTGGAAAATAGCCACCAAAGACATCAGTACGAATCCAGCCACTGCAGCAGGCAGCAACACCCCGTTTAACAACAATTGACCGAAACTGTACTGCTCACCGAAAATACTGAAGAAGAACCGCAGCAGCACATACAACGAGACCTTGGTTGCGGTACCTGCCAGAAACGCGGTTACCGCAACCGGTGCATGCGTGTAGGCATTAGGTAGCCAAGCGTGTAGCGGAAACACAGCTGCTTTGATTAACACGCCCATAGTAATGAAGCTGAACGCGACCAATACTGCGCGTTGCGATTCGCTGTCGGGAATTCTCTGGGACAGGTCCACCATGTTCAGGGAACCGGTTGCGGCATACAGAAACCCAATACCGATCAAAATAAACGACGCACCGACGCTACCCAGTACCAGATACCGAAAACTGGCGGTTAGAGCCCGCCTGTCGTCACCAAACGATATGAGCATATAAGTGGCCAGTGACGACACTTCAAGAAACACGAACACATTGAACGCATCACCGGTAATCACAATACCCATCAACCCGGTGACACACAGTAGCCAAGCGGCATAAAACAAATAGTGCTTGGTTAACGGCACCGCCTTAGTCACGCTACTGTATGCATACAACAACACGACGAAACTAATACCCGACACTAATAACAGCACCGATGCGTTCAGCGTATCGACATAGTATTCAATACCAGAAGGCGCAGCCCAACCACCTAACGCATAACGAATGACACCCGTATCGAGCACCTGCTGCAGAAGCTGCCAGGCTACCCAGCATGCAAAACCATTGGCTAAAATAGCAATGATCCAAGCAGCGCGCGCGTTACGGACCAACACACACAACGGGGCTGCGATCATCGTAATGAGGATCTGCAGCGCGGGAAGTTGTTCAGTCATCACGCATCCGGCTCCTGCGCTTCTATAGCCTTCAGCTCGTCCTCTTCAATCGTGCCGTAGCCTTCGTAGATTCTGACTATCAAAGCTAACGCCACTGCCGTTGTGGCCACACCGACAACAATCGCTGTAAGTATCAACACGTGGGGCAGTGGATTGGAATAGATCAGCGTTTCATCTTCCACCAATATGGGCGCCGTACCGCCTTCCACTTTGCCCATGGTGATGTACAGATAGAATATCGAGGTCTGGAAGAGACCCAGCCCTATTATTTTTTTTACCAGGTTGTAGCGGGCTATCATGATGTACAGCCCCGCCATCATGAGCACAATAACAACCCAGTAGCTGTATAGACCGACTATCTGACTCATCGTTTGCTGGCAAATCCATAAAACAGGCTCACCATCACGGCCGCCACCGTAACACCTACACCCAGCTCGATCGCAAAAATACCCCAGTGCTGACCATGCAGTGGATCGTGAGCTAACACATCATAGTCCAGCAGGTTACCGCCCATTAACAAGGTCACCAGACCGGTACCGGCATACAGCAATACACCCAATGACATCAGGATACGTAACGCAGTAGGTGACAACACTGAGCGTGTGCGCTGCAAGCCGAATATAAGCCCGTGCAATATGAAGGCTGCTGCAAATATAACCCCTGCCTGAAAACCACCCCCTGGCCCGTAGTCACCATGGAACTGCACGTAAAGTCCAAATAAAAGAACAAACGGTATGAGCAGTTTGGTGACCACCTGCAGAACACGGTGGCGTTGTCTTGGATATAGTTTCATGAGTAGGCTAGCGCTTAGATCAATAGTGCGTCTGATTTTCGTTCGCGTTGCCAGACAATGGATCGCCGGGTAAGTGATCTGGTG
This sequence comes from uncultured Granulosicoccus sp., assembly GCA_938003775.1. Classification (GTDB taxonomy): domain Bacteria; phylum Pseudomonadota; class Gammaproteobacteria; order Granulosicoccales; family Granulosicoccaceae; genus Granulosicoccus. The sequence goes on from CALKXZ010000135.1 coordinate 2,263, forward strand.
TGTCTTCAGGCATGTCGTCTTCAGGCCGTCGACGTTTCAGACCCAATAGGCTCAACACAGCAATGCCAGCTGCAAACACCACCAGCGTTTCGCCTAGCGTGTCGTAGCCACGATAACTGGCCAACACAGAGGTTACGATGTTGGGAGGGCCCACCTCAGAACCAGACTGTTCAATGAAACGAACCGCCAAATCCGGATGCGTTTGAGCCGGAGAATCGATGCGTCCGAAATGCGGCATATCAAGCGTGCCGTAGATCAATAGCGCACCGGTTACCACGACAAACAGCAACGCGACAAAACTGTCATGACCGCGTTTTTTCTGCTCATGCTTGGTAAATGACAACGCGCCTAGAAACAAGATAGTCGAGATGCCTGAACCAACGGCGGCTTCTGTAAAAGCGACATCTACCGCGTCCAGTACGACAAATGCACCCGCCGCTATAAAACTGTACAGCCCCAATAGAATCACTGCACCGAGTAAGTCGCGCAACACGATTATGCCGATGGCCGTGATAGCCAAAAATGTCAGCAATACAACAACGACCAGCGTTTCCATCAGGACTGATCCCCTGCGTTGTCATCATGACGCCTGCGCTCTGCAGCCTCTTGCCTCGCTCGTTCTCCATCTTGCCCAGAGCGATAATCAGCGGGTCTGGACCGGGCCAGCAATGTGGCCTGCTCAGGTGACTCAAGGATGGGGTTGCCATGGCCGTCTGTGGGTACCTGACCGCACAGCAACGCGGTCTTGGCCAATGCATGTGAGGCCGTTGGCGAGGTGAATAACGTAAAAAACAGAATCAGCAGTACCTTAATTGCCGCCATGGCACTGCCAAACACAAATACTGACTGAATAATCAACACCAACGATATGACAATGGCACCCCCGGTGTCGGTCAGACTCGCAGCGTGCAAACGTGTGTACAAATCCGGCATGCGTATCAGACCCACCGCTCCTGACACCACAAACACACAGCCAATAAGCATCAGTACCCAGCTAACACTCCAAACAATCCAGTCGATCATTTAGAAATCGTCCTCCTGATACGCACCACTACCCAAGTCGTCATATTCAAAGAATTTCAACACGGCAATGGTGCCAACAAAATTAATCAGGGCGTAAACCAGGGCGATGTCCAGAAAATCGGGGCGACCGGTCATGAACCCATACACAGCAATCAGTAGCACCGTTTTAGTGCCGAATGAATTTACCGCCAACAGTCGGTCGAATAAGGTAGGGCCCATTAACGCCCGAGCCAGCGTCAAGGCCATGGTGATTAGCAGCGCAACTACAGCTGTGGCAAACATGCTTAGCGTTTCTCCCTGATGAAACGGATGTGCGGCTCCACATCCCTGATATGTTCTGCCATCTCGCCACCTTCGAGTTCCAGCAAGCTGTCTTCATGTAGGGCATGCACTAGGATGTCATCTTCGGGTGTAAAGTTGATAGCAGTTGTGCCCGGTGTCAAAGTAATGGAGTTAGCGTAGATGACTCTGCCCAGTTCGGTGTCCGGCGTTGCTGTGACACGGCGCAGGGTTGGCTTGATAGGTAACTCTCGGGACCATACTCGCCGAGTTACATCAATATTGCTCAACAAAATCTGGTAGGCCAACCAGCCCCAGTATTCGACAATATGCGTAAAACGGAAATAAATCGGCTGACCCCGATGCTGAAGAACTTTCATGCGATTGGCCAGCCACACAACCAGCACGACCGATAGCCCACCAAGAATGACTAGCTGCGTCTTAAAGAGACCCGATAGCAGTATCCATAGGACTACCATGGTTAATGTCAATCTGATTGTCTGGATCATGCAGAGCTGTAGCGGTCCATATGAAAAAGTGTTGAGTGTCACATAACTGTAACCTTATCATGACACTCAGGCAAAGCTGCAGTTCAGTGCAGGCAGAAAATACGCTTTAAAGTGTGGAAATTGGTAAACAATGGGTTGCATGACCGACAGTTGGTAACTTGACCTCCTGCACGGCTGGCGCGGTCTGATAGACTCGCCGCCGAGGTTCAAGGATATTGGAGTACCGACTCGAGGAATGACTGGGTCATGGGTTAATTCAGGTGACTCCACTCATTAATAGACAGACTGGATCTTAACTGCGTCTAGATCTTAACTACACTGTATTGCCAGGACTAACACAATCTTGCCTTTGCGCTTGTCAGCTATGACCAATCCATTTTATTTCAATAGTCGCTGCCCATCAGCCATTGCCACAGCTTGGCCTGGTTTACGCGTTTTGACAAGATATTTACTGGTAGCCAGTTTGGGTCTCTGGCTGGCGAGCTGTGATAGCGATCTGCAGACCAATCCTGAAAATGTCACGCAAACACCCAGCCCGCCACCTGAACCCGGTGGACCCGCATCGGCCAATGGCACCGCTTCAAACAGTGCCTTCACCTTACAGGTTGGTACCGGTTCCATTGATCTCGTTGAAGGCGCAGGTGCGATAAATATTCCGGTCACCGTCACTCGTAATGCCGGTCAGAGCCGCAACATTGTTCTGAGTGTGCAGGGTGAGAGCGAGTCCGATGAGCGATTGCTAAGCCGACAATTTGCCGATGCCGACCTGGCCGTCGGTCAGTCCAACACGGACCTGACAATTCGCTTGGATATCGGTCCACGGCCACTGCAACCCCAGACACGCATGCTGCGAATCAGCGCATCGGATGGTTCTGTCGCAGCACTGAGTGTACCGTTCATGGTTCGCGTCACACCAACCAGCCGGCCCGATATTTATCTGCTCATTGGCCAGAGCAATATGATCGGTTTTAGCGAAGATGAATCCAAACAGGCAGATATCGGTGAAATTGACGCACCTGATCCGCGCATCCGCCAACTCAACGTCACTGGCAATGATGATGAGAATTTCTCAACAGCCTTCGATTTTACGAATCCGCAAAGCCTATTCAATACCGGCGTACCTGTGTCCCTCGCTGTTGATCCACTCCATGATGGTTTCGATTCCACCATTAACGGCAAAGCTGGCACCAGAATCGGCCCGGCACTAAGCTTTGCAAAACGCGCACTGGCAGACACCGGTGCTGACATTATCTTGGTTCCAGCGGCTTGGTCTGACACCGGATTCTGCAGACGCAGCACGAATCGTCTACCGGGCATTGGGTGGAATGCAACCACCAAATCTAACCCTGCTTTCAGTGGCACACTGTTACACGATCGAGCCATCGCCCGTACCAATATTGCGCTGCAGCAAACCGGCGGCATCCTGCGCGGCATACTGTGGCACCAAGGTGAGGCGGATTCAGATGACATTATCTGCGCGCAAGCCTACGCTGCGAACCTGGTAGAACTGGCTGAATCGCTGCGCAGCAATATTAATCAAGATGCGCGTGGCGCCATAGCGAGAGGGGTCAATTCGGATGTACCTTTTATCGCCGGTACCATGTCTATGGGTCGGGATAGCAACAGCGATCAAACACCTTTCAGTGACCGTAAACTGCTGGTAGATGGCGCCCACCGCAATGTTGGTGCCCTGCTACCCATGGCTGATTTTGTCAATAATGACGACTTGGTGCCAGCCGCCTTCCCGTGCGGCGAGGGATCGTGTATCCACTTCGGCGCGGCTGCGTATCGGGAAATGGGCAAACGCTACTACGAACGCCTGGTTGCTTTGCTGCCCTAGAAAGCGGCCCGATCAGAATTCAAAAGCGGACCTAAGAACACACCCAAAATAGAACCAGTGTAGACCGAGAACGGTGCGGCCCACCAAGAACGCTTGTGGTGCAGCGGTGCACGCTCCTAACGTTAAACGTGGCGTAATTCACAGTCTTTACTAAAATTTATTGTCAGGCGCTGCACCAAGCGCCACAGCCGGACATACATCACCGTTGCCATCACTTGCTATGGATAGGCTTGGCGCTTGCTTTATACAACCCATGAATAGCGTGATTTGTAATTTCAAAAATAACCGACTGACCCTACCTGCCCTGGCCATTACATGCGTGGGATTATTGAGCGCCTGCACAGGGTCTTCCGGTGGTGACGATGCAGGTCCGATAGACACACCGCCCACCGGGGATTTCGAACTGCGCACACTGCAGCGAGATTTAGTTCTGGTTGAAGGTGACCCAGCGGGGCTGAGTATCCCACTGGCGCTGAGTCGTCAGAACGGACATGACAGACCGGTTGAACTGAGTATTTCGGGAGTTTCAGCCGACGATGCGGCCTTTGTTAGCAGTCGCTTTACACAGCTGACGCTCACCCCTAATTCCGATGAAAGTCAGATCGTGTTGAGCTTGGCTATTGCGGATAAGCCATTACTGCCTCAGCAAAGAGACTTTATTATTAGCGCCAGTGACGGTGTGGATCATGACGACACAGTGGTCCGATTGTCGGTACAGCCGGTTGATGCTCCCGACATCTACCTGCTGGTGGGACAAAGTAACATGGTCGGGTTCAGTGGTGAAGGTACGCGCCAGGCGTATCCGGGAGGCGCGGACCAAACCAATCCACGCATAAAGCAACTGAATGTGACGGAAAATGACGGTGAAAACCGATTTGTTGATGCATTTGATTTCACGTCAACAGCTCGTAATATTATGCCGCCATCATTGACCGTTGCTGAGGATCCATTACATATTCCGCGCGACGATACCCGTCAATCAGGTAAAGACCTGGAATATATCGGCCTGGGTTTAAGCTTTGCTAAAGAAGCGCTGAACCATACCTCTCGTGACATAGTGCTGGTGCCTGCAGCCTGGTCCGGCTCGTCGTTCTGCACCAACGATCAAGGTCCTGCCGGTCACTGGAACTCACAAGCTGGCACCAACCCAAATTTGGGCAATACGTGGCTATTTGATCGAGCTGTCACGCGGGCCAATCTGGCCATTGACCAGACCGGAGGCGTACTGCGCGGTATCTTATGGCATCAAGGAGAATCCGACGCCAATGATCGCTGCGCCCCACTGTATCAGGCCAATCTGGAGCGTCTGATCAAACAGATGCGTCTGAACATCAAGGCTGATCGACGCGGCTCGGATCTACGGCGAGCTGATAGCAATATCCCGTTTATTATCGGAACCATGTCGCGTGGCAGTGATGAACGGGGCGATCTATCCAATTTTCTCCCCAGCAAGCAACTGATTGATCTGGCGCATCGCAATCTGCCCAATCAATTGAGCTCGGTGGGCCTGTCCAATCATGATGATCTTGTGCCCGCCAACGGTTACCCCTGCGGCAACAGCACCTGTGTCCACTTTGGCGCTTCCGCGTTACGCGAGATGGGTAAGCGCTATCACCAAGCACTGTTGCGGGCTGCCGCGCAGTAACTCGACCCAGCGTTAGATACCCACTAACCACTCGATGCCGTTTGCTACTGATGTAACCCATGGCCACCTTGTGGCTTGGCGCGTCAGTGGTATCACTTTATTATAGTCGTTTTCCGCCGATACCCGTTTCATGAGACTGCATGCCTTGCAATACCTGCGCGCTGTGGCAGCATTGGCTGTAGTGTACAGTCACGCCGTCATACAGGTGGAAGGCTACAGCCAATTTCTGGGTGAAGCGGGCAGTTTTGGGGTAGACATTTTTTTCGTCATCTCCGGATTTATCATGATTTACATTGCCAAGCCCGATGACACGGCAGTGGAATTCATCAAAAACCGTGCACGTCGCGTTGTACCTCTGTACTGGTTCTTTACGTTTCTAATGGCAGCAATACTGCTGGGTATGCCCAGCGTATTTAAGGCAACCGTCTTTGATCTAAAGGCATTGCTGCTAAGTCTGGCATTTATTCCGCACTGGTCGCTGGCACAGACCGACGAGGCCTGGCCCATAGTAGCGCCCGGCTGGTCATTGAATTTCGAAATGTATTTCTATCTCATCTTTGCGCTGTCGCTATATCTGGCACAGCGATTCCGCGTGTTGTTCATTACGGTTGTTATCTCCGTTGTGTTTCTCGTTGCCACGGTACTGCACGACGGCGAATCGGCGATGGCAAAGTTCTTCAGCAAGTCAATGGTGTTCGAATTCATACTGGGTATGGCACTGGCTGTTGCCTGGAAACGCGGCTACAAGCTACCCGCCTCGACAGCGGCATGGCTGCTGTTGAGCGCCACGTGCTTATTATTTTTACGGCTGCCTGTACCGCGTATCTTTGAATTTGGCGTACCGTCACTGTTAATTGTTGCAGCCTGCTTGTTTATCCGAGTGAAGGAGTACCGCTGGGCCGTATTGCTCGGCGATGCATCCTATGCACTGTATCTGAGTCATATTTTTACGCTGGGCGTACTGCGAAAAGTCCTCCCACCATTTCTGGGTGAAGGCCAGTTAGCCGCGTATCTGTTTGTCGGAATATCCTTAGTACTCTGTACGGTAGTCGGTGTGTATATCCACTGGTATATCGATAACTGGCTACTGCGCCATGAACGGTTGCCAGGCTATAGCAACAAGTCACCCTTAGCTAGCAAAGCGTGAGGTATGTCTCAGCGAACGCCATTGGCTGAGCGATACACTGAGCATATGACCAGTGACCGAGCAGCACAGGCTTACGAACAATTGTTCGACTTGCCCCAAGAACACAGCCTGAGACTGTCCAGTAACCATAAGGTGCAGCGCAACGGTACCGTCTATGAAACTCGCTGGATTGATGAACACGATCAAAACGATAAGCTGATTGCCAGGTACAGAACCTGGACTAATCGCAGCTTGAGCCCACCGTACCGTAGTGGCATTCAAACGCCGATCGAAGCGAAGTGCTCACATGAGTCGTGTAAGAAACGGAGAGAAGCTATTCAGGCCGGGAAAGGGATTGATCAAGTTCGATATGTTCTGACGAGTCTGTTCGTCATCAAGCTTGGGACAACTGAGGAAGCGACCTTAGTCAAGCAACCAGGTAGCGTGAAC
>CALKXZ010000136.1 GCA_938003775.1 uncultured Granulosicoccus sp.
CTACATGCATAGAGCCACGGGCACGCGTCACACTATTTACTCTACACGTATAGAGCCACAGACACGTGTCACACTAATAACTCTACACGTATAGAGCCACAGACACGTGTCACACTAATAACTCTACACGTATAGAGCTACGGGCACGATTCACACTAATTACTCTACACGCATAGAGCTACGGGCACGCATCACACTATTTACTCTACACGCATAGAGCTACGGGCACGCATCACACTATTTACTCTACACGCATAGAGCCACAGACACGCATCACACTATTTACTCTACACGTATAGAGCCATGGGCACGCGTCACACTATTTACTCCACACAATGGGATGGTTTTGCAATTGAACTGAACTTGATAAAAAACTGCCAAGAGTTATGTGCGCGAAGTCGAAAGACAATTCCTGTAGGAATGTTATTCGTTGTCGTAAATCACAGTGTTACCGGTTTTCCACAGCTGCCGTAGGGACAGCTAATCGCAGAGCATATTGGCAGCTTTTAGTCGTTCTGCGACCACGCTTTGCCGTTCGGTATGTGCGCTTCGCGATGCATCTGGGAAACACTGCAAAGTAAAAGACACCCGATCAAATAGTTGCGCGTCCACAACACCCATGCTCTGAGGCGTTGCTTTCCACAATTCATGAATTCCGGTGTGTATGACAATCCAGCACTCTGACGTTCTGACGTTCTGACGTTCTGACGTTCTGACGTTCCAGCGTTCCAGCGTTCCAGCGTTCTGGCGTTCTGGCGTTCTGGCGTTCTGGCGCTCTGGCACTCTGGCACTCTGGCACTCTGGCACTCTGGCGATCCAGCAATCCGGCATTCCGGCAATCCGGCGTTCCGACACCAAAAAGACAACTAAGCCCTTGACCTTCCAGTAACTGGAATACATAGAGTACCTGTCTTGATCAGGATTGCGACCAGGCTTTCCAATGACTACAGTCGAACACTATTCAATCGAAATCGACGGCATGAGCTGCGCATCGTGTGTGGAACGTGTGGAAAAAGCGCTACTCGGCATTGACGGTATCAACACGGCAACCGTCAATTTAGCTAACAATACAGTCTCAGTTACGGGGCTGTGCTCACACACTGAGCTACTAAACACCCTACAAGCCATAGGTTATCCAGCACGGCAAGACTCCATCGAATTGACTATTGATGGAATGAGCTGTGCCTCCTGCGTTTCGAGGATCGAAAAGGCATTGACCAGCCTGCCAGGGGTCCTTAATGCAACAGTTAATCTGGCCTCCGGCTCAGCAACCATCAAACTGCTCAATGGAAGTACAGAAATATCGCAGCTCATTCTAGCCATCGCTGAACAGGGTTATGCAGCAAGCGAGAAACGTAACGATCAGACGAGCCTGACAGCACGCAAACACAGTGAGCTGACAGCACTGAAACGCAACACGTTTGTTGCCAGTGTACTCACTCTTCCTGTGTTCATCCTGGAAATGGGAGGGCACCTGTTCCCAGCGTTTCACCATTGGGTTGTGCAGGGCATCGGCCTGCAAACCAGCTGGCTCATACAATTTATCCTAACCACACTCGTACTCGCCGGGCCGGGGCATACCTTCTTCACACGCGGCTTTCGATCACTGTTCAAGCGTACCCCGGATATGAACAGCCTGGTGGCGCTAGGAAGCTCTGCAGCGTGGGGCTTTTCGCTTGTCGCAACGTTCCTCCCAACCGTACTACCGGCACAGACAAAAGCTGTTTACTTTGAGGCCGCAGCAATTATCGTCACCCTTATCCTCCTGGGACGCTATCTAGAAGCTAGCGCAAAAGGGCGAACCGGCGATGCCATTCAAAAGCTGATAGGCCTGCAACCCAAGACTGCTCAGGTTGAGCGCAATGGTATAGATACCGTTCTGACATTGGATCAAATCGTCATTGGAGACATTATTCTAGTACGCCCTGGTGAACAGATACCCGTAGATGGCCAGGTGTTAAGCGGCTCCTCGTTTGTAGATGAAAGCATGATTACTGGCGAACCGGTGCCTGTGAAAAAACACAAAGGTGTTGATGTGGTAGGCGGTACGCTCAACGGTACTGGAGCGTTGCGTTTCACGGTCACCAAAGTCGGCAAAGACACCATGCTTGCGCAAATTATTCACTTGGTTGAACAGGCGCAGGGGGCAAGACTGCCTATCCAGGATCTGGTGAATCGTATTACCGCGTGGTTCGTGCCGGCGGTACTTCTGATCGCTGTACTAACCGTTGTTTTGTGGCTGGTCTATGGACCACAACCAGCACTACCGTTAGCGTTGGTCTCCGGCGTGTCTGTTCTTATCATCGCCTGCCCGTGTGCGATGGGCCTTGCTACACCAACATCGATCATGGTGGGCACTGGCCGTGCGGCGCAATTGAAGGTACTTTTTCGCAAAGGACAAGCTTTACAAACTCTGCACGACACACAAGTTGTCGCTATCGATAAGACAGGCACATTGACGCAGGGACAACCACAACTAACGGATCTTTGTGTCGCTGATGGTTGGCAGGAGGAGGATGTTCTTTGTTGGGTTGCAGCAATCGAGCAGCAATCGGAGCATCCCACTGCACAAGCCATAGTGCGCGCCGCTGAAAACCGTAAACTACAACTTCCTGACGTGCATGCTTTCAGATCTATGACAGGGATGGGCGTTTTCGCACGGGTTAATGATTATTCACTGCTCATTGGCGCTGATCGACTAATGCGTCAAGAGGGTATATCACTGGGTAATTTCGAGCAAACCGGTGAATTCCTGGCCAAACAAGGAAAGTCTCCGCTGTACGTGAGTATTGATGGTCAACTGGCTGCCGTTATTGGTGTGACAGATCCGATAAAAAATACGACACCCAATGCCATCCAGGTTCTTCTCGATAGGGGTTTGAAAGTTGTCATGATAACGGGGGACAACTATCATACTGCTCATAGTATTGCCAGAGAGCTAGGTATTGATCAGGTCATCGCCGAGGTCTTACCCGAAGGCAAGGTAGCGGCCATACAACAATTAGTGGCTGATCACGGCAAGGTAGCATTTGTTGGCGACGGCATTAATGACGCACCTGCATTGGCCACTGCCACGGTGGGCATCGCTATTGGCACAGGTACTGACATCGCCATAGAAAGTGCCGATGTTGTTTTGATGTCTGGAGATTTAGAAGGCGTCGTCAACGCCATAGACATTAGCAGAAAAACAATGCGTAACATTCAACAGAATCTGTTTTGGGCATTCGGCTACAACATATTGCTTATCCCAATTGCCGCCGGTCTGTTGTACCCTGTTAACGGCATGTTGCTGTCACCCATGCTGGCAGCCGGAGCTATGGCGCTGTCCAGCGTATTAGTGGTGTCAAACGCATTGCGATTGCGATGGATACGCCCTGTGTCAAAA
>CALKXZ010000137.1 GCA_938003775.1 uncultured Granulosicoccus sp.
TAACCCTGAAAAGATTGTCACGCAAAGAGGTAATTACGGTCGAAGATGACGCTATTAAGCTTGAGTGGGGCTACAATCAACCGGATCTCACTGTAAACTTGCCGCGTCGTTGGAGTCGTCTATCGTATTCCTGCTCAGACAGTGCCTTTGAAATGGGCCATCTGAGTGTTTCTGCACACGGCAAACGTTACGCGTTAGGTAGTAGCCTGAATCGGGAAGAAAAGAAGGCTTTGTATACAGAATTGAAAGCAGCTCTGTCTCAATAGCGGCACGGAAGCTGCGGGTACGGGGACTTCACGAATTTGCACAGGCTCTTTGCGTTTACTCGGTCAAAGAGCACGTACTGACAGTTTTATGGTTAATTTTTTGGAGAGTATTTATGTCGTCTAACGTTACTCGTTGGGCGCTTCTGTTGTTGGTTTTGCTGATGTTGCCATTGGGTGCATGGGCGGACTGGGGAGCGCTGAACATGCCGAAAGGCGTTACGCAGATCAGTAACGAGGTATATACCCTGCACATGCGCATCTTTTATATATGCGTGGCCATCGGGGTGGCCGTTTTTGGCGTCATGATTATTTCCATGTTTTTGCATCGCAAATCACGCGGTGTGAAACCTGCAGATTTCCACGAAAGTACCACGGTGGAAATCGTGTGGACCGTCGTACCGTTGGTAATCCTCATTGCCATGGCGATTCCAGCGGCACGCGTGCTGATTAAGATGGAAGACTTCAGTGACTCTGAAATGTCCATTAAAGTCACCGGTTATCAATGGCGTTGGCAGTACGAGTACCTGGACAGCGGGGTCAGTTTCTACAGCCAACTGGATGCCGAACATAACCGGGCTCGGCAACAGGGCGCTGACGTAGATCTAGCCGAAACATTCCCCGGTACCTCGTTCAACGGTGTCGAGGATATATACCTGGCAGAAGTGGACAACGCGCTAGTAGTCCCAGTGAATAAGAAGATCCGCTTCTTGCACACAGCGGCAGACGTTATTCACTCCTGGTGGGTACCTGATCTAGCCGTAAAAAAAGATGCCATACCCGGGTTCATTAATGAAAATTGGGCGCTTATTGAAAAGCCAGGAATATACCGCGGCAAGTGTGCCGAGTTGTGTGGGCGTGACCATGGGTTTATGCCCATCGTTGTCAAGGCGGTGCCTCAAGAGGAATACGATGCTTGGATTGCCGACAAAAAACTCGCTATGGCACAGGCTGACAGCGATCAGGACCGCCAATGGAGCCATCAGGAACTGGTTACAGCTGGCGCGCAGGTCTATCAGGCAAATTGTATGAGTTGTCACCAGGCCGAAGGTCAGGGTATCCCCGGTATGTTTCCGGCCATTGCGGGTAGTGATGTTGCCACCGGTAGTATCGATAAACACATTGGCACTGTAATGGACGGCGTCCAAGACAGCATGATGTCGGCGTTCAGTGATGCATTGTCTGATGCTGAGATTGCAGCGGTTATTACCTATCAGCGCAATGCGTTTGGCAATGGTACCGGCGACACACTGCAGCCAACACACATTAAATCGCTGCGGGCAGGTGACACCCTGTCAGCACCAAGCAATGTGGCCGCAGCCCAAGAATTGAACACGACTACGGGAGTCAACTGATGAGTTACAACGACGTCACTCACCACGCAGCAGATGATCAAGACCATGATCACGACCATGCTGAACACGGACCCGCTCCTGGCCTGATGCGTTGGGTAACCACCACCAACCATAAAGATATCGGCACGCTGTACTTGTGGTTCTCCCTCATCATGTTTTTCATCGGTGGCGCTATGGCACTGGTGATTCGAGCTGAGCTGTTTCAACCGGGCATTCAAATCGTCGATCCGATGTTTTTCAATTCGATGACGACCATGCACGCCATTGTCATGATCTTTGGTGTGGTTATGCCAGCATTCGTGGGGCTGGCTAACTGGATGATTCCCATGATGATCGGTGCTCCGGACATGGCTTTGCCACGTTTGAACAACTGGTCTTTTTGGATCATGCCTTTCGCGTTTACCATCATGCTTGCCACGCTGTTTATGGACAGCGGCGGCCCCGCTGGCGGCTGGACGCTATACCCGCCACTGGTTCTGCAGATGGGCGACAGTTTTGCATTCGTTATATTCGCCATCCATTTTCTGGGGATATCGTCAGTCATGGGGTCAATTAACATTGTGGCCACCATCTTCAACATGCGCCCACCGGGCATGACGTTCATGAAGATGCCCATGTTCGTCTGGACTTGGTTGATCACGGCTTACTTGCTAATCGCGACTATCCCGGTATTTGCTGGCGCGGTGACGATGCTGCTAACCGACCGGTTTTTCGGTACCAGCTTTTTCAGTGCCGCAGGCGGTGGTGACCCGGTCATGTTCCAGCATATTTTCTGGTTCTTTGGACACCCTGAGGTGTATATCCTGATCCTACCGGCTTTCGGTATCGTCTCCTCGATAATCCCAACGTTTGCCCGAAAGCCGCTGTTCGGCTACGACTCAATGGTGTACGCCACGGCGTCGATTGCATTCCTGTCATTCATTGTATGGGCGCACCACATGTTCACCACCGGCATGCCGCTGGCTGGTGAATTGTTCTTCATGTTCTCGACCATGATGATCTCCGTGCCCACAGGCGTGAAAGTATTTAACTGGGTAGCCACTATGTGGCGCGGCTCAATGACGTTTGAAACACCCATGTTGTTTGCCATCGGGTTTGTCATCATGTTTACCGTGGGCGGTCTGTCTGGTTTGATGCTGGCCATCACACCAGCCGACATTCAGTACCACGATACCTATTTTGTGGTTGCGCATTTTCATTACGTATTGGTGCCGGGTGCGATCTACTCGCTGATGGCTGCAACCTATTACTGGATGCCAAAATGGACCGGCAACATGTACGACGAGAAGCTTGGAAAGATGCACTTCTGGATTTCCACCATTTTCGTTAACGTGTTGTTCTTCCCAATGCATTTTGTTGGATTGGCCGGTATGCCACGTCGTATTCCTGACTACAGCCTGCAGTTCGCGGACTGGAACATGATCGCGACCATCGGTGCATTCGGTTTCGGTTTCAGTCAGTTAATGTTTGTCTACATCATCTTCAAATGCGTACGCGGTGGTGATAAAGCCACCTCGGAAGTGTGGGAAGGTGCTCGTGGACTGGAGTGGACAGTTGCCTCACCGGCGCCTTATCACACCTTTGAAACGGCTCCAGTCATTGAGCCAGCGACCGTTACCCGCTAGTGGGGTTGTTTGGTGAATGGGCCCCATGGTGAGTTTTCAGATGAGTGAAGAGCAGGCACCGGTTGCTGGCAAGACCCTGGAGGAGAGTCAAACTCCAGGGTTTTTCAAGCGTTATCGCCTGCCGTTGTTGCTAGCAGTAGTCGCCTTTTGCCTCTACGCTGGCAGCATCGTGTACATTTTATTCGGGCGTGGGCAGGTCGCATGAGCGTTAGTCATACGGGTACAGATAACCCCAATAAAGGTTCAAAATCACACGGCGTTATTGCGGGAAAAATGCTTCTGCTGGCCTGTGCCATGTTCGGTTTTGGCTACCTGATGGTGCCACTGTACGATATTATTTGTGATATCACCGGCCTGAACGGCAAAACCGGGCGTGTCAGTGTGACAGCAGGTTTAGAGGTTCCAGTGGCACAAGATCGTGAAATTACGGTCGAATTTGTTGCCAGTATCAATCAGAGCGGCTCCTGGATTTTCGAACCTCAGGTAAAAACCATGACTGTCAAACCTGGGCAGTTGTACCATGCTAGCTATTACGCCGAAAACCTGTCGAGTCATGCCGTGGTGGCACAAGCCACGCCTAGTGTAACCCCTTTTGCAGCGGCTAAATATTTCAACAAGACAGAGTGTTTTTGCTTTACCCGCCAGGCATTTGAAGCTCAGGGATCACCCAAGGCTTCCAAAGATATGCCGCTAACCTTTATTATCGACCCAGACATTCCGATCAATGTCGACAGGGTGACCTTGTCCTACACATTTTTCCGTTCCCCGGAACAGACCTGATTTCACACGGCTTTTATCGTTTTTGTTGAACAACCGGGCGCTCAGTCGCTCAAGCACAGGATCTTCACATGAGTAGTGCCACTTCTGGTTATTACGTCCCGCATGCAGCGCGCTGGCCTATCGTCGGCTCAATCGGGTTGTTTATATTCTTTTACGGATTTGCCACCTGGTTGAATCAGGGTCCGTTCGGTAAAGAGATGTTTTTCATCGGTGTGGCTATCGTGGTCTTCATGATGTTCGGCTGGTTTGGTCTAGTCGCCAAGGAGAGCGAATCGGGCACGTACAGCTCACAGGTTGATACCTCATTTCGGCTTTGCATGATGTGGTTCATATTTTCTGAGGTCATGTTTTTCGCCGCTTTCTTTGGTGCGCTCTACTATGCACGTATCTTTTCGGGTCCTTGGCTTGGCGGTGTGGGCGGTGGCGGTGCAGAAATGACGAATGCCGTGCTTTATCAGGGACACGACTACGTTTGGCCGAGTAATGGACCAGAAGATATTGGCGGTAAATTTCAACAAATGGGTTGGTTTGGGCTACCACTGATCAACACGCTGCTGCTGCTGACCAGTGGATTAACCTGCACATTTGCTCATCACGCTATTCGCGTTGGTAAACGAACACCGTTCATATTGTGGTTGTTTGCAACAGTTGCGCTGGGATTCTTGTTCGTGGGCCTGCAAGCCTACGAGTACTACCACGCGTACAACGACCTGAATTTAAAATTAACCAGCGGTATCTACGGCTCAACGTTCTTCCTACTCACCGGTTTTCATGGCTTTCATGTGACTATGGGAGCCATCATTCTGTTAGTCGTCATGCTGCGAGCCACCCGTAAACACTTCAGTGCAGACAACCATTTCGCGTTTGAAGCAGCGGCTTGGTATTGGCATTTTGTTGACGTGGTCTGGCTAGGCTTGTTTATTTTCGTGTATCTGCTGTAACGCTTGTTGCTTAAGGCCGGCCAATGCGCATCGTATACCTGCCGTTTTGAGCAAAGGCACAGCGCATCCGATTCATGCATGCCACTTAATAGGTGCAACTGGGCGTACATGAAGAGCGTGGACAACAAATGAGCAAAAGTTTGTGGCGTATAAAAGAGCGGCGTTACCATCGCTCTTTTTCTTCATGAGCACAATAGATAAGCCTGAGCTACTCGATCTCGTTCACTCGTATAAAAAATGGACAGCGGGTTTAGGAGCCATTTTGTATTGGGCGTCTACCCCCACCTGGAGGCCTGTCTTCTGGGTTTAGGTCGGATGCATCAGGATCAGCGCTTGGCGATGCTTTGCCTGGCTGGGATGATAAAGGGCTTGGGTTCAGTTCAATAACGCCGGTAGCACCCGCTAGCATGACGATGACAATAGCGACTATCGATAAGCCGATACGAACCGAGAGCGCATTAACGGTGCGACTGGACTGACCCTTATCCTTGACCAGAAAGTACAGCCCGGAGAACAGGCTGATAATGACAAAGCCTAGCAGTAATAGGACGATTAATTTGACGAGAAGCATGCGGTGTAGACTACCACTATGCGCATAGCCAACCGTGAGTTTTCCCCTCGGTTGTGGGCTGTACTCGTTTATCTGGTCATGCTGTCATGCATGCTATGGCTGGGCAACTGGCAACTGGACAGAGCAGCGCTGAAAAACAGCTTCCAGCAGGCGGCACAACGGTCACAGCATGCTGACGCGGTGCCCATCACGGACGTGACCGACATAGACTTAGCCGCCCGTGAGTTTCAGCGTGTTTCGCTCACAGGTATGTACGATGGGAAACGACAATTTCTCTGGGACAACCGTACCGCAGGTGGACAGGCAGGCTTCGAGGTCATAGTGCCAGTGCAGCTTGGCAATGGCCGGTGGGTCTTGGTCAATCGTGGTTGGATAGCACCCGGGCCGACACGTGAGCAACTCCCCGACGTGAGTTTGTCTGCTCAAGTGCAACGGAACGGAGTCGTGGCCGAGGGTTATTTATCGCGGCCATCCAAAGGGTTTGCCAGTGGTGATGCGATAGCCGATTCTGATAGCTGGCCCCGCCTATTACAATATTTTGATTACGAGGCTATAGGCGCTGCGTTGGGCGAAACGGTTGTTCCTGCCGTAATACAGGCTCAAATGCTGGCAACAGATGGAGTCACCGTGACAGCACTAACGCCCAAGCCAGAGTGGTTGCGTGCCAATTGGCAACCGGCAGCATCCGGGCCGGTAAAACACTATAGTTACGCTTTTCAATGGTTCGCCATGGCGATAGCGCTGAGCGTGTTGTTTTTGGTGGTGAATCTGCGTAAAAGCGTCACCCCTAACGAGTAAATTGTGATGACCGATCCATTAGCGAGTTCTACCAATACCACAGCGGATACTGACGCTATTGACCCCGTGGCGCGCCGCGCGTCGCGTATCAAGCTGATTGCCATAATTGCGATCTTTGCAGTACCACTTATTCTCGCTAGCATCTACCTGCAGCTGGTTCGTATCAGCGGTGGCCAACTAGGCGTTACATCACGTGGTCAGTTGATTCAGCCGGCAGTGCCATTGACCGACTTTTCATTGCAGCAACAAGAGGGCCAGTTCAACCTCGACACAGTGCGCGGTAGCTGGACTATGCTGTATATGCCCGAAGGTCGCTGCACGGATGCTTGCCGGCTAAACCTGTACCATATGCGGCAAGTTAGGTTAGCCTTGAATCACCGCATGGATCGGGTGCAGCGTGCGGTTCTGGTCGAATCGCCGGATCAACTGGATGCGCAGCTGATCGCTGAGCATGTGGGTTTGATGGTGGCACAGGGCTCCACCGAAGAACAGGCGACACTTCGGAATCAAATTCACGCCGCCGAAGCAGCCATGGACAACTTGCAAGACGCAATTTATCTGATCGATCCATTTGGCAACGTGATGTTACGATTCCCGCCCAATCTGGCACCGAAATCTATGCTCAAAGATATCAAGCACTTGTTAAAAGTTTCGCGTATCGGGTAATCCTGGCTAGACATCATGAAAACGACAACGCCCACGAATTCAGCTGAAGCTTTGGTTACGCATAGCGTTACGCACTGGCGTGACTATCTTGAAATTACCAAGCCTAAGGTAGTGTTGTTGCTGGTGTTTACTGCCTTGGTTGGAATGGCGTTGGCTGTGCCTCTGTGGCTGCCATTGCAGGAAACCTTCTTTGGCCTACTGGGAATAGGCTTAGCTGCAAGCTCTGCTGCGGCGATTAATCATGTGATTGATCAACGCACTGACGCCATTATGAAACGCACCAAAAACCGACCCATTCCGCAAGGATCCTTAAGCACCAGGCAATGCCTGGTGTTTGCGGTGCTTCTGGGTTTGATCGCTATGGCCATACTGGTGTTTCTGGTTAATCCGTTAACAGCAATATTGACTTTCTTTTCGCTGATCGGCTATGCCATTGTGTATACCGTTTATTTGAAGCGTGCGACCCCACAAAATATTGTTATTGGTGGTGCTGCTGGTGCCATGCCACCGGTGTTGGGTTGGGCGGCAGTCACCAATGAGGTTACCGCGGCATCGCTATTGCTGTTTCTGATCGTTTTTATCTGGACACCGCCGCATTTCTGGGCATTGGCTATTCACAGGCGTGATGACTACGCCAAGGTCGATATACCCATGCTTCCTGTAACGCACGGCATACCTTTCACACGCGTGCAGATTTTTCTGTACACCGTGTTGTTGGTCATTATCACTATATTTCCTTATCTGATAAGAATGAGCGGATTGCTGTACTTAGCAGGGGCTCTGGTGCTCGGTGGTATGTTCCTATTCCATGCCTGGAAGCTGTTTGATGACGAGGCCGTCAAACAACCCATGCGCACCTTCGTGTTTTCAATCAACTACCTGATGTGGTTATTTGGCATTATGCTGGTAGATCACTACGTACCGGTGGTGATGGGATTGTTCGGATAATACCTATAGCGGCTGATACGTGTTCTGTTTGGGTGGTTGGATAGACACGAATTGGCCTGTCGGATAATCACACGGATTAACCGGTTGTGCTGATTGGGTTATTTTCAACAGGTGCTTTGCGCGTTGCATAGAGCAAGACGATGCAAGCCATGATTAACGATAAGGAAGACCCACCCAGAACACCGAGCTTCATGGCGGCTGTGTATTGTGGATCGACCATTTCAAAGGCTAGCGTGCCAATAAAGAAGCTCATGGTGAAACCGATGCCAGTGGTTAGCGCAACACCGTAAATCAAACCCCAGTTTGCACCTGTGGGCATTTTCGCATACCCCAGTCGGATAACCAGCCAGACAGGCAGCATGACACCAATCTGCTTGCCAAAAAACAGACCGACAGCAATGCCGATAGACACGCTACTCATTAATACGTCCGTTGAAACACCGCTCATGGTAACGCCAGCATTTGCGTAGGCGAACAGTGGCAAAATCGCAAAACTGATCCACGGATGAAGTGAGTGTTCCAGTTGTTTCAGTGGTGAGGGTTGCTCAGGTGCGCCGCGCAACGGTATTGCCATAGCGACAACAACACCGGCAAGCGTGGCATGGATACCACTCTTGAGTACGGCAATCCAGATGAACACACCAATTGCGATGT
>CALKXZ010000138.1 GCA_938003775.1 uncultured Granulosicoccus sp.
GTAGTCCAATGCCAAGCCGACACAGAACACCCGTTTCACGAGGCGATCGCGCAGATAACCGCTTAACCCTGTCGGTGTGGTGTGGTCATTTTCGAAAAACGCTGAATAAGAATCTATCGCTTTCCGAAAGCCTTTGCGCACGATCAACTGCGCGGTGTCTGTGTATATATCAGGATGAAAACGCGCACCGTGAGAGCCTTGAATACAATGATCTGGCCACAAGGTTTGCTCACCATAGGAACAGGTTATGGCGTCGAACGGTTGTTTGTCCGGGTACACACTGGCAAAGCTTGAATGACCCGCCGGGTGCCAGTCCTGGGTAAACACCACCGTGCTAAAGCGCGGTATTAAACGGTTAATTACGGGCAGAATACTCTCTGCATCGGGAACGGCTAACGACCCGCCGGTACAGAAATCATTCTGCACATCAATAACCAGCAAGCAATCGCTGCTTGTGATGTCGGGTTCGCTCATGGTTATGGCTGGGCAGCGTACAGCACGACAACTCGTTGCTGAGCATCGTCAGAATTATCCGGAAGTACCGCTGCTGCGGCATCCTCACCCAGACCATTCAAGGCTTTAATTTTCGTGTAATCAAGGCCATTCTGGATCAGGTAGGAACGCACATTGGTGGCACGTTGAAGCGCCAGTTGCTGGTTGTACGCAGCGGAGCCAAGGCGGTCTGTAAAGCCGAATATGGATACCCCGGTCGTGCGGTTCTTTTCTTGGGTAATAAACGAATTGAGCACTGCCGCGGCTGCTTCGGTAACTTGCGCGCTGTTGCGATCAAAGTAAATTTTGTATTCAACTGCACGTGTTTCTGACTGGGCTCGTAAGTCATCTTGAGTCACGTATTCTTGAGAGGCCAGTTGATCAACTTGCTCTTGAACATTGGATAGGGTGCTGGCCAACTCTGGATCTGCGCTGTTGATGTTCTCCAGCCTACGTTCCAATGCATCGATTTGCGACTCAAGGGCGCTCTGTGTTTCCTGCGCCGTATTGGCTGCGGTGGAAGCCGCTGGCAGTTCTTGCACTCGTTGTTCAAGTTGGCTGATCTGATCGCGAGTCGCCTCTAGCAGAGTCTCCAATGCGCCGACATTATCGGTCGCAGCATTACTTTCGAACTGGGATTGCACCAAGGCGAGCTGGTCACGAATTTCAGCCTGAACGGTGTCGATTGATACCGATTCGCCGGCAGTGTTTAGTTTATCGATCGATTCGTTGAGTTCACTGATCGCTTGATTAGCTTGCGTGTTCTGGCTTTGAAGCTCGGTTATTTCACGCCGCGCAGCGGTCAGTTCATCGTTCAGCGCAGCGATACGCCGGGAATCGGAATTCACAGTTTGCAGTCGCGCCTCCAGGGCATTGAATCGCTCGTCTATGCCGTTCGTTAAGGCGGCCAGGGCGATTGAGCTGTCGCCGCTTGCCGCGTTGTTTTCATCCTCTCCAGCACTGGCGTCGGGTGAGGCGTTGAGCTGGCTGGCAGAGAGCGTATCGAGCCGTAGTCCCAGACTCTGATTGCGCTCCTTTATCGTGGCCAGTTCGTCGGCTACCAAGGCTTGCTGGCTAGAGATATCGTTGCGAATATCCTGCAGGGTACTGTCCACTGACTTGAGCTGTTCCTGTGCACTCAGTAGGTCCTGATCGACAGTTTGTTCATCCAGCCGGCGTACTAGTAATTCAAGTCGGCTATCGATCGCATCGAGTCGTACACCGCTGGCTTGGTTGCCAGCTTGCACTTTTTCCAGCGCCTCTTCCATCTGTTCCAGGCTTGTGTCCAACGCACTGACAGATTCGGTTAAATCTGTTGGTTTGTCTGCGGTGGCGTCAAGCACCATTTTTTCCAGATTAGCAAAGCGCTCATCCAATGCCTGACTTTGAGCCAACTGTTGTTGTTCTTGCTGTGATGCAACGGTTGCAGGGTTTTGTGCCAGTATGGCCTGGGTGCCCGCATTAACACCGCCTTTAAGCCGCGTCAATGTGGCGCTGGCCTGTGATTGGAAGTCCTCTAATGTACCTTGCGGGTGTTGTACTCGCCATGCGCCCGCACCAAGGACTATTCCCAGAATCGCGGTTAGCAGCAGTTTCTTCATGATCGGTAGCACCTGTAAATTTGCTAGCCGCCAGGCATATCCCGGTGTGTATCAGCGAGATCGGTCGCGTTGGCGGCAACTTCAATCGGGAAGTGTATCTCAGGCGTCGGTGCCGTTGCCAGTGTGTTCGAGAATGAGCACGCCTAATGGTGGCAGAGTGAGGCTCAGGGATGCAGGCCGATTATGCGCACTGACAGAGGCGGCGATCAGCTGCTCGTGTGCGCTGTGCGGATTACCCTGGCCACTGCCGCCGTAGCACTCGCTGTCTGTATTGATTAATTCACGGTAGATTCCTGGCCGATTGACACCCACTTGATACTGATGCCGCACAACCGGTGTGAAATTACACACCGTGATGCAGCTGACGTTGCGTGTGGCCGAGTAGCGATAAAATGCGATAACGCTCTGATCTATATCGTCACAGTCGATCCATTCGAACCCATGCCCGTCGCAGTCGGTCTCATACAGCGCTGGATTTGCCCGATAGAGCGCATTCAGGTCGCGAACCAGCTTAAGCACCCCGGCGTGTTTGGACTGCTCGAGCAGATGCCATTGAATACTACCTCCGTGCTGCCACTCGCTGTACTGGGCTATTTCACCGCCCATAAAATTGAGTTTTTTACCGGGGTAGCTAAACATCAGGCCATACAGGGCCCGCAGGTTGGAAAACTTCTGCCAGTCGTCCCCCGGCATTTTGTTAATCATTGAGCCTTTTCCGTAGACGACTTCATCGTGTGAGAACGGCAGGCAGAAATTCTCACTAAATGCGTATATGAGGCCGAACGTCAGGCTGTTGTGATGGTATTTGCGGTAGGCCGCATCCTTGCTCATATAGTCGAGCATGTCATGCATCCAACCCATGTTCCATTTGAACGTAAAGCCCAAGCCATTGTTATACGTGGGATGACTGACACCAGGAAACGACGTGGATTCCTCAGCCAGGGTGATACCACCTTCCGCATGCACCAGTATGTTCATACGCTTGAGAAATTCGATGGCCTCGAGATTTTCGCGGCCGCCAAATCGGTTGGGAATCCACTGACCCTGCTCTCGTGAGTAATCCAGATACAACATCGAAGCAACGGCATCAACTCGCAAACCGTCGAGGTGGAACTCGCGAATCCAGTACAACGCATTGCTTAATAGATAGTTTGATACTTCCGGTCGTCCGAAGTTGTATATCAATGTTTGCCAATCCTGATGCATTCCTTGACGCGGATCTGCGTGTTCGTACAGGTGAGTGCCGTCAAATTCGCCCAGACCATGTTCGTCGGTAGGGAAATGGGCTGGTACCCAATCCATGATCACGCCAATGTTGGCAAGATGGCAGGCATCAACGAAATGGCGGAAGTCATCGGGGCTGCCGAAGCGGGACGTGGGTGCAAACAGGCCAATAGGCTGGTATCCCCATGAGCCATCGAATGGATGTTCAGTGATGGGCATGAGTTCAACATGGGTAAAGCCGTTGTCCAACAAATACGGAATAAGCGTTTTGGCCAGTTCCACGTAGGTTAATGGATCACCGTGTAGATTGTGCCGCCATGAGCCCATGTGAATTTCATAAATTGAGACAGGTTGGCTGCGCATGTCCAACCCCTTCTTGGCGCGCTGATACGCATCGTCTTGCCAGATAAACTGACTGTCGAAGACGATAGAGGCATTGCCCGGTGGTTGTTCGAAGTAGGGTGCGTAGGGATCGTGTTTAAGGGGCAGCAACCGACCATCGCTCGCTACAACCTCAAACTTGTACAGTGCACCGTTGCCAACTGCTGGCAAAAAAATGTCCCAAACACCACTGCCGGGGTGTGATCGCATAATATGCCGACGGCCGTCCCAATCATTAAAGTCGCCAACCACGCTGACGCGGCGAGCGTTTGGGGCCCACAGTGCAAACTGTACGCCTGCCACACCATCGAATTCCATACTGTGCGAGCCCAGCGTCTGGTAAAGCTGTTCATGAGTACCTTCATTGAACAGGTATCGATCCATCTCGCCCATTGGTGAGCGCATGGAGTACGCATCAATAATTTCCCACTGATGCTCACCGTTGCTAAGTTCAAGACGGTAGGGGCCAGCTGGGGAGTTGAAAACCGCTTCGAATAACCCGTGGTCATGCACTTTGTTTAGGGCTTGACGACCGCCGTATTGATCAATGACGGTGACTGTTTCAGCATGCGGTTGAAAGCTGCGGATGACCGTGCTGGTTGAGTCAGTTGACGCGTTGGTTACGGCAGCGGCACCTGTCTGGGTTGAGCCGATGTCCGTCACGGTATCGGTAGCGGCCGAGGTCACGGTTTCTAAGGTGGGTACTGGCGATGTATTTTTCACATACGGGTGTTGCCCGAGTACCGCAAATGGCTCCGGGTGACGCCCTTCGACAATGGCATTGATCTGAACATGGTCAAGGGTCGAATTCATGTGTACAACTCCGATAAGTAACGGGCCGCACTGGAGTGCCAATCGAATCGTTGAGACTTGGCCAGGCGCTGAATTTTGCGATAAGTGTCCGGCTGGTTTTCGCGCATTTTTAATACAGTTTCAAGGCGGTTGAGCAAGGACTCTGACTGTGTCGCCATGGAATCACCAGAGAATAGAAATCCATCGATGTCATCGCGAATGGTATCGCGCAATCCGCCTACCGCGTGTGCAAGACAGGGCTGCCCCTCACGCATGGCCAGCATCTGGCTGATGCCACAGGGCTCGAAAGAGCTGGGCATCAGGAATAAATCACCGTGGGTGAACAGTAATTCTGAAAGTCGTTGTGAATATTGATTCAAGAACAGCAAATGGGGGTGGTGTGATGCGATCTGTTGGCATTGTTGTTCCAGGTCAGCATCGCCAGAACCCAGTAACAGGAGTAGTCCACGTCCCTGCAATGATGTCATCATGATATCCAGTGGCACGCGACCGTCGGGTAGTGCCTGTAGCAGCAGTGCCATTTTCTGATCGGTCAGTCTGCCAACACCTGTCAGTATGTGCGTTGGGCGCGGCTTATTCTGCAAGTGTTGTAGCCGTTGATGGGCGATGTAATCTGTTGTGCGTAGGGTCGGCGTGTTGGCCATCAGTCGTAGCAATTCATCGCCAGTTTCCTGCATGAACCGCTCCCAGCTGAGTGGCTTGTTGGTCTGCGCATTTCCAGTATCGTAATCAATACCGTTGATAATGCCGACGAGTTGGCCACTGTGTGTCGCGTTTTGCAGATCCTGCTGCAGGCCTTCACCACCGTGAAACCCGCGCTCGGCGTCGTTGGGTTCTAAAATTTCGCGAGCATAGGTGGGCGATACTGTGTGCACGACATCGCTGAGCCTAATGGCGCTGGCTACCGGATTGACACAATGCGGCCACCGCGGGTCGGCCAAACTGCTCGGATCGTAGTGCAGGTGCGGAAACCAAGCCTGCAGCGATGATGCATTCTCCGCAAACGGCCGAATGCCTTGTAAGGCTAAATTGTGGATGCTGAATACACAGCGAAGTTGATTAAACTGCTGGTATTCAGGATCGAAACTGATTAGAGCCATGGCCAGTCCTGCATGCCAGTCATGTAGGTGAAGTACATCAATGTCACCAACCAAACCGCACTTGATGGTGGCAAGGCTGGCGACACAAAACAACGCAAACTTGTTTGCATCGGTGGCAAAAGGCTGATGGATGTCATCGTTGCAATAGATACGCCCCACACCGGCCACCGCGAACAACGGGTGGTGCAGTACCAGGTAGCGGACGCCGGGGTCACGACCTGCAAATAATTCATAGACTTCGATGCGTTCGGTCTTGCCGTGAAATAACGCGGTGCAGGTGCCAACTATTTGCGCGCCTGGTTGCAGGTGGAATGCACCGTAGGCGGGCACGATAACGGTGACGGTGGCGTCGTGTTTGACCAGTGCGCGTGGGATATCTCTGACAACGTCACCAATCCCGCCAACCTTACCGCCAGGAATAGCGTCGTTCTCCGCGGCCAGCATGCAAATATGAGTCATGATTCTATGGTAGGTGCAACGCAGATAAAGGAGGGGCTTTAACGAATCCGGTGCAACATCTGTCCAAAGTTGTGAGGGGTTACCAGTGTGATGCCGCTATCGGTCACTCGAAAGCCTCGAGCACGGTCATGTTCAGCGTCATACCCGACCTCAGTGCCCTCTGGTAGCCTGGTGCCGGTGTCGATGATGGCACGATTAATCTTGC
>CALKXZ010000139.1 GCA_938003775.1 uncultured Granulosicoccus sp.
CGTGCTGCCAGTCGACGTGGTTCCAATACAATAATCTTACCGCGCAGGCCGCCATTGAGTAGCAAAGCCAGTGATAAGCCGGTGCTTTTGCCAGCCCCCGGTTCTGCTTGCAACACAACATTGCCAACCGATAGGGCATCGGCAATAGCGTTGGATAGCGCCACAACGGGTAAAGCCAATACGGAGTCTGGTAATGCGTGGATGTGTGGTGCTCCGGTTCAGGAGTAAGGGACAAGGCCCCGAGGTGACCTAATGAAATGTCCCTCGAGAACCAGTGTGTGCGACGAGAGGCCCGGTTTAAAGCGCAAGGCGATATTGCTCGTTCGTATAATGCTTGATGAATTCCATTTCTTAACTTGCTTTACGTGGAGCTGGCGTGATTATCTATCACCAAACATATCGCCTAACCCACCGAGTACTGACCCTTCACCCTTGGATCGACCGACTGATGCTGCCTGCATGACACGATTGGCTAAGCGAGAAAATGGCAGGCTCTGCAGATAAACTGTACCGGTGCCTTTAAGTGTTGCTAGATACAAACCCTCACCACCGAACACCATGGACTTCAGGTTACCCGCACGTTCAATATCGTAATCGATACCTGTGGTAAAGGCTGCCAGACAGCCGGTGTCCACTCGGAGTGTTTCACCGTGTAATTCCTTTTTGATGACCGTTCCGCCTATATGTACAAAAGCCTTACCATCACCCCTGAGCCGTTGCAGGATAAAACCCTCACCCCCAAAAAATCCGGCGCCCAGTCGCTTTTGAAATGCAATGTCAATCGACGTGCCAAACGCTGCGCACAAAAAGGCGTCTTTCTGGCAGATGAGTTCCTCACCTAGTGAGGCCATGTCCAGGGCGACAATTTTCCCAGGGTAGGGCGCGGCAAAAGCCACGCGCTTCTTGCCAGTGCCCGTATTGGTGAAATGTGTCATGAAGATGGATTCACCAGTCAGTACGCGTTTACCTACATGCAGCAATGAATCGAGAATGCCACCTACAGGTTTGGAGCCGTCGCCCATACGTGTCTCGAAGTCAATGCCTTGTTCCATATAATTCATTGCACCGGCCTCAGCGACCACAACCTCGGCTGGATCTAATTCGATCTCGACGATCTGCATGTCATCGCCAAAAATCTCATAGTCCACTTCATGACATTTCATCGAACTCTCCTAACAGGGTGTCAGGTGCATAGTAGCAATTTTTGGCTGCGGTCATTATTCCTGCTGTTCAATGTGTAAGCTGCGATCCGATGCAAATGAGTTAGAGAAGGCGAGGACCAGAACTTAATGCCTTCCTCACTTTTCTGCGTGATATAACTATTGATCTCAGGCGGCGAAGATGAGTGAGGCATGTAGGGTGACTGCACATTTTGATGAAGTACTTAGGGCAGGGATTGATGGTGGTGCAGCGCCGGGTGCAGTCGCAATAATCGTTAATAGAGACGGCGTTGTCTGGCATGGATCTGCAGGCGAGCGAGTGATTCATTCTGGCAATCCAATGACCGACGACACTGTTGGTGCCATTTATTCGATGACCAAAAGCATCACTGGTGCAGCGGCTATGCAACTGGTAGAGCAGGGCAAGCTCGAGCTTGACGCCCCAGCGGGCAATATTTGTTCATGGCTTAACCAGGTTGTGGTGCTGGATGGTTTTGATGGTAACGCTCAACCAATAACGCGGGCACCCAAGTCGCCCGTTACGTTGCGGCAGTTGCTGACGCATACCTCTGGCTTGACCTATGAGATCTGGAATTCGAACGAGGCACGCTGGCGAATACACGCAGGTGTACCTGGTCTGTTTACACTCAATAACGACGCACTGAAAATACCACTTGCTTTTGATCCGGGAACTCAATGGGAGTACGGCATCGGTATTGATTGGGTGGGTAAAATGATAGAAACAGTTTCGGGTATGTCACTGGGAGACTATTTTGCCGCCTATTTAACCGGACCATTGGGCATGAGTGATACCGCCTTCACGCGCACACCGTCAATGCTTGAACGTGCCGCCAGTGTGCATGCGAGAACACCGGATGGCTCGTTTGTTTCTATGGATTTACCACAGCCAGAGAAACCCGAATTTGAGCTTGGCGGTGGTGGCTTGCATGGCACGGTAGGCGACTATGGTCGCTTTATACGCATGATTCTCAATGATGGTGTGTTGGACGGCCAACGAGTGTTAAAAAATACCACGGTACGCGAGATGTGTAAAAACCAAATTGGGTCAATACGCGTGAACAAACTGAACACTATCGCGCCACTGCTAAGCAATGACGCTGAGTTCTTTCCAGGTCAGCCAAAATCATGGGGGCTAACGTTTCAGATCAATGAGACTGCTGGGGAGACCGGACGGCCTGCGGGTACTTTAATGTGGGCCGGTCTTGCCAATAGTTTCTACTGGATTGACCGGCAAAACGGTATCGGTGGCGCCTACCTGAGTCAAATACTCCCTTTTGGCGACAAAAAATCACTCAACCTTTTTTATGCTATCGAACGTGCCGCGTATCAGAGTTTGATCTGAAACCCAAGCATACACAGCCCTCTAGCGCCATTGTATGATTCTTTGGTCTTGTAGCTATCGTGCGCGCTTAAGTGACGGATTGCGAGTGCAGATCCGCAAAGAAGGCCAGTGGTTATATGTATAAACAACGCATCGTTACTGTTGCTAGTAGTAGTGTATTCCATTGTGTAGCGGAGTTAATCGAATATCTGTACAGCGATTTAGCCACTCGTCATCAAATGGGGAAGCTGATTAAAGGTGGGTTTATCGGGGCTGGAAAATTCGGCAGTATGTTCTTATCACAAGTACCAATGACGCCTGCGCTGAGTGTTGTCTGCAGTAAAGATTGAGCCCATACTCGGGTACAACTCAATTGTCGCCGTCTGGGCTAGTTTGTTGAATTGATACATCAGGCTGAAGTTGTCAAGGATGCAATGACTATGTTCAGATTAGGTCATCATCACGCAATCGTTCACGCTTTTCCATCTCTTCGCGGAATGCCTCTTCAATCTGTTGCAATACAGATTCCACGTCTGCATCCGCCTCCTCTCGATGGAATTTGCCAGTCAGTTGCATGTCGGGATGTAAGGCTCCTGCTTCATGCAATGCCCACAGTTCTTCGGCATAACGGGTGTCAGCAAGCTCTGGTGCGTATTGCGCATAATAGCGCGTAATATTGGCCACATCGCGTGCAAGCATTGTCGGGGCATTGTTGTTGCCAGCTGCATCAACCGCCTGCGGTAAATCTATGATCACAGGGCCACCAGCCGCCATGAGTACATTAAACTCAGATAAATCACCGTGAACCAGACCCGTGCATAGCATACATAGAATATAGTGCATCATGGTAGTATGATCCTCAACCGCGCGTTCGGCGGGTATCAGAATATCGTTTAATCGCGGTGCGACTTCTCCTGCTT
>CALKXZ010000140.1 GCA_938003775.1 uncultured Granulosicoccus sp.
GCGATGCCGACGCATCCAGCAATGGCTGTATGCGCGCCAATCTGAACGTTGTGGGCAATCTGGACCTGGTTATCGAGTATGGCACCGTCTGCTATCACGGTCGGGTCAATCGCCCCGCAATCAATGGTGGTGTTGGCACCAATATGCACACGATCGCCCAGACGCACACCTCCGGTTTGCTGTATCTGACTCCAGCCATTGTCGGTCCAGGCGTAACCAAACCCTTCGCTGCCGACTACCGCACCTGACTGCACTCGGCAATTGCTGCCCATCTGAACATTATCGTATAGGCTGACGCGCGGAAACAGATGGCTGTGTGGTCCAATACAGACGTTGCGCCCGAGCACACAATGGGCCAGCACCACAGCCTGATCCAACACCTGTGTGTCAGCACCGATGATTACACCGGGTCCCACATGCGCGCTGGCATGAATGAATGCGGTGGGATGCACCTTCGCGCTAGGATCAATACCTGGTACGTAACGTACCGGTGGTTTGAGCAGCCAGGATGCACGCGCATAGCTTGCGTAGGGATCAGAACTGACCAGCGCATTGCCAGGCACAGCCGATAATAGCGATTCTGGAACGATAACCGCGCCTGCCTGCGAGGCGCGCAGCTGGGTCGAATAGCGTGTGCTAACCACGAAAGCAAGATCGCTGGCGCCAGCGTGCTCGATGGAGGCCAGACTGGACACTTCAACGTCCGCGTCACCGTGCAACTTGGCATCCAGTACGGTAGCGAGCTGCTGCAGTTTCATCGCCCGAGCCGTGCGTGCCATCGTTGACTAGTTGGCAGATTTCAATCGCGCGTTCTCGCGCATCAATGATTCCAGAATACGTTCAGTGACATCGATACGCTTGTTGGCGAATAGCACACCATCACTGACTATCAGATCATAGTCATGTTGCTTACCGAATTCAGCAATCGCCTCCAGAACCAGTACCCTGACATTTTTAAATTCATTGTTTTTCTGGATATTCAGCTCTTCACGAAAATCCTGTTCACTGCGTTTGATACGCCGCTCCAAACTACGCGACTCACGATCCAGTTGAGCGATTTCCGCTTCGGCCAGCTCCAGTTTTGCATCATCGAGCTTGCCCACCAACGCCGCCAACTCATTGCGTTGCTCCTCTAATTCGGCCTGCCGCGGTGCAAATTCAGATTCCAGACGCTGTTCAGCTTCTAATGCCTGTGGCGCACGATCGATCAGGTACGGAATGTCGACAAAGCCAATACGCGACAGTGCTGCGGTTTGTGCCTCATTCGCCTGTGCCATCCCTATATACAGCGCGCTCAGCATAGCGAGGCCCAGGAACTGAACCCGTAACAGACCCGACCGTGACCCGTAAAAACTAATCAATGGTGTACCCCCGAGGTTGAACACAATCCAGGCTAAAAAATGGATCCGATCGTGAATTGGAATCGCTGTTTCCTGTCCCCGTCCTGATCGTTATAGGGGTTGGATAGGCTGAATGTCAATGGTCCGACGGGCGATAACCAAACGAAGGCTATGCCGTATGAGCCACGAAATTCATCAATATCAAACGAATCAGTATCCTCGAAAACGTTACCAAAATCGGTAAACAGGCTGAATCGAGTCGCACCTGGTTCCTCAACAAAAGGTGGTGGAAAGATTACCTCCACCGTGCCCAGTGTACGGTAATCGCCGCCCGAGGCGTTACCTCGGCTATCACGCGGTCCCAGACTTCCGGTGCGGTAGCCGCGCAGCGTGCGCACACCTCCGGCAAAATAACGGTCAAAAAATGGCAGCTCGTCGAAATCGCCGTAGCCGTAGCCTGAATCCAGGCGCAACTTGGTTGAGAAGGTGTAACGATCAGTAATGGCCTGAAAGAATTCGAAACCGTAGCCGAGTTTGTAGTACGTGTAGTCACTACCGGGAATCGCAGCCTCTAATGTGAAGCGGTTGACACTGCCGTCAGTGGCGAACACGGTGCGGTTGCGTGTGTCGAAGGTCAAACCTAAATTAAGGTTATAGATATCGAATACATCGCCTTCCTCATCAATAAATTCTGTGATCTCATCTGGGCTCTCACCGGTGGCACCCAATTCCGTACGCTCATAGCCTAGGCCAACCCGGAAGGTGGAAAATTCACTCAGCGGAACGCCAAAGCGAATATTAGCGCCGCGCGTACTGGAGAGAAAGCGGGAGCGAGAATTCTGGTTGCCGGTGTCGGTCTCGCGAATAAACGCACCCACGGTGCGACTGATGCCATCATCAGTAAAGTACGGGTCGCGAAACGACAAAGACAGCTGACGGGTTGTCCTCGAATTGTCAAAAGAGAACTGCAAGCTTTCACCGGTTCCAAACAGGTTGTCTTGCTGGAATGCCAGATTGACGGTGGTTCCGCCATCACTACCATACCCAAGACCTGCACTAAACGAACCGGATTGCCCTTCCTGGACAGTCACTTCAAGATCTACCTGGTCATCAGTGCCTGGCACTCTGGGCGTGCGGATACTAACACTTTGCATAAATGCCAGACGTTGCAATCGAATACGTGAACGGTTGACCAACGCAGGGGAGAAACGACTGCCTTCCAGTTGTCGCATCTCTCGTCTGAGCACCTCGTCACGTGTCTTGTACTGGCCGGTAAACGTAATTCGGCGAACATACACGCGCTTACCTGGGTCAAAGGTAAACGTTAAATCGATTTCGCGTGATTCGTCATCAATGTCAGGCAACACATCAACTTTTGCAAAGGCATAACCATCCTGACCCAGGCGGTCGTTTATAGCGTTACTGCTGCGCACGATATCCTTACGCGCAAATACGTCTCCGGCTTTCACGGAAATCAGTGAGCGCAACTCTTCTTGGTCAATATCGACCTCGCCCTCCAGTTCAATACCGCGCAACGTGTAGAGCTCACCCTCTCGAATGTTAATGACAATGAATATGTCACGCTTGTCCGGAGAGATAGAGACCTGGGTGGAATCTATCTCGAAACGAATGTAGCCACGATCTTGGTAGAACGAGCGTAGAGTTTCGATATCAGCGGCAAGCTTGACCTGTGAGTACTCATCGGCAGAGCTGAACGGGTTGATTTTCTTTTCACTCGATTGCAGTAGCCCTAGCAAAGTATCCTCATCAAAAGACTGGTTACCCACAATATTGATGTGTTCGATCCGCGCTACAGCACCTTCGGTAATATCAATATCAAGAGCAACCCGGTTACGCTCAAGCTCCTGTACATCTATGTCAATCTTGCTGCCATAGTTGCCCGCACTGAAATAGACTCGGCGTAATTCGCGTTCAACAGTTTCCAGAATAGAGCGGTTGTATACTCGTCCTAGCGCTATATCAGCCTGACGCAATGAGCGTGAAAGCTCATCGGTTTCTATTTTCTTGTTACCGTCAATCGAAATACTGCCAATGGCAGGCCGCTCCTCAACGGCCACGAGCAGCGTATTTTCATCACGGCGTTTAATGACCACATCGCTAAATAGACCTGTCTCATACAGCGCTCGCAAAACACGCGGACTGTCCTCTGCTGGTACGAATCGATCCCGGCTTCTTATCGGTAAATAATTAAGAATGGTACCCAGGTCAATCCTCTCATTGCCTTCGATGACAATGTCGGCTATCACAAAACTACCCGCGCTACCGGCCGTTGAGGTTGAACTGGACTGGGCAATAGCGGACAGCGAAATCGCTGCAAACAGCAGCAGAGTCAGTTTTAGCAGAAAGGGTTTTACCGGCACACACAGCCTTGAAAAAACATATTGCGTCATCGAAACAAACGCCAGATATCGTTATAGAAAGCCAGGAACATGAGTCCACCGAGTAGCACGATGCCCACTTGCTGCCCCCATAGCTGAACCCGTTCAGACAAGGGTTTTCCGCGTATGGCTTCTGCAGCAAAGTACAGCAGGTGACCACCATCAAGCATAGGCACGGGCAGAAGATTAAGTATGGCAAGACTGATACTAATCAGTGCAATGAAGTTGATGTAATGATCGATTCCGACACTGACTGACTGACCGGCAAACTGCGCAATACTTATCGGGCCGCTGATGTTGTCCAGCGATGCCTGACCCACCACCAGTTTACCCAACATGCGAACGGTCAACACTGACATATCCCAGGTTCGTCGCAAGGCTTCGCCGAAGGCTGCCAATGGCGCGTGTTTGACAACGACCTGCGCTTTGCTCGCTAAGCCAGCCGATTGCGTTTCCATGACACCTATGCGCCCTACGCTCGTCTCACCCATGACGACCGACTCAGGGGTGAGTGTTATTGGCACAATTTGCTCCCCACGTTTGACCGTTAGCGCAAGCGCAACGCCAGCATTGGGCTGCACAACTTGCACCAGAGCGCGCCAACTTGGAATAGGCTCCCCGTCTACACTCACAATTCGATCACCGGCCTGTAATCCAGCTGCCGCTGCAGCGCCTCCGTCTATCACCTCACCAATGATGGGATCGACTTCAGGCCACCAAGTCCTAAACCCCAGATTTGCCACTGCATCGCCATCGGATTTCAGCATTTCATCCTGAGTTACGGGCAGTTGTCGTATCACCTGTTGACCGGAGACATCTTCGACCGTGATCTGCAGTGGTGCCGATGCATTCAGTGAGGACTCCAACAGTGCTATGCGGGCGTCAGTCCAGGTTTGCGTCTTTTGTCCATTGACAGCCACGATGAGGTCTTCGTGTTTGAATCCCGCGCGCGCGGCTGACGAATCAGGAACGGGTGTACCGACCAGAGGTGCAACACCACTGATGCCGATCATCATCACTATCCAGTAGGCGATAATTGCCAGTAGAAAGTTTGCCGCAGGCCCTGCAATGACCACGGCACTCCTGGCCCACAGCGGTTGCCGGTTGAACGCCCGGTGTTGTTCTGCAGGGGCAACGGCCCCCTCTCGCTCATCCAGCATTTTTACATAGCCACCCAACGGGATAGCCGCCAGTACATACTCGGTGTTATCCACTCGTCCGTTACGTCGCAGCAGCGCACTGCCAAAACCGATGGAATAACGCAGCACTTTTACACCGACACGACGGGCCACCCAGAAATGGCCGAATTCATGAATCGAGATAAGGATGCCGAGCGCCACCAGAAAGGCGAGCGCGCTAACGACTACGTTGCTAAACATGGGCACATCATGCGGGTTGGTCTGTTTGAGTAGTTCACGTAGAGGTGGTCAGGCGCAGCCTGTTTCTACCAGGCGTCGAGCGATGTCACGAGCGTTGTTGTCAGCGTCAATGATAGTTCTCAAATCGCTGGCGGGGGATATTTTCGACTGTTCCAATGTTTGCTCAACAATCTTGAAAAGTTGTAAAAATGCAACACGCTCGCTCAGAAATGCCTCTACTGCAATCTCGTTAGCAGCGTTCAGGACGGCAGGTGCAGTGCCACCCATACGTTGAGATTCGTAGGCTAATCGTAGCAACGGGAAACGCACAACATCGGGCTTTTCAAAATGCAATGCCGACACTTTGAAAAAATCCAAAGCACTCACACCTGAATCAATTCTCATCGGCCATGCCAACGCGTGAGCGATCGGTGTACGCATGTCTGGCTGGCCCATTTGCGCAATAACAGATCCATCACGGTAACGAACCATCGAATGAACGATGCTCTCGGGGTGTACGATTACTTCAATATCATCAACATCGACTGCGAACAATTGACAGGCTTCGATCACCTCCAAACCCTTGTTCATCATGGTCGCAGAATCGATGGATATTTTCGGTCCCATCGACCAGTTTGGGTGCTTCAGTGCTTGTTGCGGACTTACAACACGTAGCTGTTCAACCGTGCATTGTCGTAAGGGTCCACCGGAGGCTGTGAGTAAAATTTTTTCAATTCCTGCGGTACTAACACCGGTTTGAGTGGCAGGAAGGCTCTGAAATATCGCATTATGCTCACTATCGACCGGCATAATTAAGGCGCCAGCCTCGTTTGCCGCCTGCATGAGTAAGGATCCACTCATTACCAACGATTCTTTATTGGCCAATAGCAGACGCTTACCTGCACGGGCTGCCGCCAACGTAGACATGAGCCCTGCCGCCCCAACAATCGCCGCAACAACCGTATCAGCACGAGGATCAGCGGCAATAGTATCCAATGCCTGCGCACCACAGCTCACATTGACAGACAGTGCCTGCTGTTGACATTTTTTTCTAAGCTTCTCTGCACCTTCTTCAGTGCCTGCTACCACGTATTGTGGCTGGAATTGCACACACTGATCGAACAGTTCGTCAATTTTCGAAAACGCCGATAGCGCGAAGACTGAATATCGATCCGGGTGGCGGCTGATGACATCTAGAGTGCTCTTACCGATCGATCCGGTAGAGCCGAGCACGCATATGGACCTGGTGCGTTCCCCGGTCATACCAGAGGCTCAATCCGAACTGAATTCATAACCACGCCCAGACAAACGCAAACACCGGGATGGCTGCCAGCACACCGTCGATCCGATCCAGTACACCACCATGCCCAGGCAAAATCTGACTGCTGTCTTTCATGTCAGCAGCACGCTTAATGCGACTTTCGTAGAGATCACCCAGCACTGAGGCAATGGCTGCCAGAACGGTTGCGATCACAACTTGTAGACGGTAACCCTCAACCCAATCCGTTATTAACAGCACGACTAACATCAACAGCGTCGTTACGACCAGGCCACCGTAGACTCCCTCCCAGGTTTTACCCGGGCTTATAGCGGGTGCAAGCTTAACCTTGCCATAGCGGCGGCCACTGAAATAGGCGCCAATGTCCATAAACCACACAACCGCTAGGGCGTATAGCAACAACCAGGACGAACCACGCGGCGCAAAGTCACGCAAGTACTGTATGGAGACAGCGCCCACCAACAACACGAAGATGCCCAGCATCAGCAGCGGCACATCGGTTTTGGTAATGGCAGAGCGTTTAGGCGCCAAATAAAACAGAGCCGGAATACTGAGCCAAAAAAGAAACCCAGCCAACAACAGCCATTTGATAACAGTGGCGTTGTACGTCACTGACAGACATACAAGCACAAACAAACCCACTGCCGCTGCATAACCGGTTTGTACGTGCTCATTGACCACTTTGCACAGACGACTCCATTCCCAAGCCGCAGCCGATACAACAAACCCGAGCACCAGCGCGAAAACATTGGCCGAGGCGTACATCAGGTCGATGCCAAACCCTATGAGCAGAACGAGAGCGGTGATAATGCGTGTCTTAAGCATTGGTGCCTGTTACCTGTTCGCCAGTCTGTCCAAAACGCCGTTGACGTCCGGCGTAAAATGCCAGTGCACTGGTAAGCTCTACCTCGGTAAAGTCTGGCCAAAGCACATCGGTAAAATACAGCTCGGTGTAGGCCAGATGCCACAGTAAATAATTGCTGATACGCTTTTCGCCGCCTGTGCGTATGAACAGGTCTGGTTCAATTAGGTCAGCCAACGAGACATGTTGCGAAAATAGATCGATATCGATTGCGTCTGGCTCAAGATCACCGCTGTGGACCTGTGCAGCGAGCTGCCGGGCGGCGTTAACGATATCCCAGCGACCGCCGTAATTCACAGCTATCGTAAGCTTCAACCCTGTGTTGTCTTGCGTTAGCTTTTCGGCCGTATTCATTTCAGATTGCAGCTTGGGCTGAAATGCCGAACGTTCACCAATAAACCGAATCCGCACATTGTTTTCGCACAACTTGCTCACTTCACTTTTCAGGGCGCGCAAGAATAAATCCATCAGCAAACCCACCTCGGTTTGCGGTCGTTTCCAGTTCTCACTGGAAAAAGCAAATAAGGTAAGCGCTTCGATCTGCTGTCGACCACAAGCCTCGACGATATCTCGGGTCGTTCGGAACCCAGCCTGGTGCCCTGCGGCTCGTGGCCGACCTCGCTGTTTAGCCCAACGACCATTGCCATCCATGATGATTGCAATGTGACGGGGACGTGCAATTTCAGAAGCGCACACTAAAGATCTCTCGGCCAGGGAAAGGAATACTAAGGCTCAGAACTCGTCAAACTTCCATCAGATCAGCTTCTTTCTTGTTAAGAATGCTATCAATGTCCTTGATGGCTGCGTCGGTGAGCTTTTGCACCGACTCCTCAGCTTTACGTAAATCGTCCTTGGAGATCTCTTTCTCTTTTTCCAGCTCTTTTAAATCACTGTTCGCGTCGCGCCGAATATTCCTGACTGCCACCCGGGTGCCCTCCGCCTCACCGCGCACCATCTTGACCATATCCTTACGCCGCTGTTCGGTCATGGGCGGGACCGGAACACGAATAACCGTACCGGCTGTATTCGGGTTTAGACCCAGATCCGAATTGATAATGGCTTTCTCAACGGCCGGCACCATGGATTGTTCCCAAGGTGTCACGGTCAACATGCGAGCATCTTCTGTGTTGATGTTGGCCACCTGGCTCAACGACGATTCCGCGCCGTAGTAGTCCACCTTGACGCTGTCGAGAAGGCTTGGATGCGCGCGGCCCGTACGCATGCGCGACAGTTCATTCTCTAGGGACTCAGTGCTCTTACCCATACGCGTTTTGGCGTCTTTGAGGATATCGTCTATCATGGCTACTACCTGTTTAGTCCAATTGCTTTACCGTGGTACCGACGTTCTCGCCCATAATAAGGCGCATTAGATCGCCACTGTTGTTCATGTTAAAAACCTTTACTGGCAGGTTGTTGTCCCGACACATCACAATAGCCGTCTGATCCATCACGCCCAGTCGCTTTTGCACGGCCTCATCAAAACTGACCGTTTCATATTTGACAGCATCATCGAATTTCATCGGGTCTTTGTCGTAAATGCCGTCAACCTTGGTGCCTTTGATCATGACATCGGCACCGACTTCCACCGCGCGTAAGCTGGCAGCGGAATCGGTGGTGAAAAAAGGATTACCGGTACCGGCGGCGAACAGCACGATGCGTCCCTTTTCCAAATGCCTTACCGCACGACGACGTATGTAGTCCTCACACACCGCGTTGATCGGTAGCGCGGACATAACCCGGCAATAGGCACCCTGATTTTCCAGCGCGTCTTGCATGGACAGGCAATTGATCACGGTAGCCAGCATGCCCATGTGGTCGCCAGTTACCCGGTCCATACCCGCTTCGGCTAAGCCTGCGCCGCGAAATATATTACCGCCGCCAATGACCATAGCCACTTCAACGCCCACGTCACTGATGGCTTTTACCTCACCGGCCAATCGCCTGATATAGCCTGGATCGATACCGTAGTCCAAATCGCCCATCAGCGCTTCACCGCTGAGTTTCAACAGAACTCGATCGAAAGCAGGACGTGCAGTTTCCATTGTTGAATGACTCATGCGTTTTGCATCGGACCGTTACATGATCCGAACACGTTGCTATACAAAAGCCGGACACCCAGCATCGATACCGATATCAATCCACCCCTACAGGCAGGCTAATATCAGCAGCAATGCTAAGCCCGGCTTCGACGATAACTGCAATTCTAGCGTTTAAATCAACTACCGCGAACCTGCGCCATCACTTCTTCGGCGAAATTCTCTTCTTTCTTCTCAATACCCTCACCCACTTCCAAGCGATGAAAGCTTGCGACCGACGCGCCTTTCTCTTTTAGCAGTTGCGCCACCGTCTGATCAGGATTCTTAACAAATGGTTGACCAACCAGCGTGATTTCGGCCAAGTATTTACGCACCCGCCCAACCACCATTTTCTCGATAATTTCAGCAGGTTTTCCGCTCTCAGCGGCCTCGGCGGCGAAAATCGCCTTCTCCTTTTCAAGCAACTCAGCCGGCACACTGGATTCATCGATGCACACGGGTTTACTGGCTGCGATATGCATGGCGATATCACGAGCCAGCTCAGCCTCACCACCGGTAACTTCACAGACCACACCAATTCTGCCACCGTGTAAATACTCACCGTACAACCCACCGGTACTGTTACCCGAGACACTGCGACGGACCTGAATGTTCTCTCCGATCTTGGCAACCAGTGTTTTTCGCGCCTCTTCTACCGGCTCGCCGTCGATGGTGAGCTGATCAACACTCTGCGGTTGTTGTTCCAGCACTGCATTCACCACTTTATCAGTGAAAGCAACGAAGTCCTCTGCTTTGGCCGCGAAGTCTGTCTGGCTGTTTATCTCAACCATGCCAAAGCGCGCACCATCTGCGCTGAGTTTGATCGCAACGGTTCCTTCAGCCGCTGTATTACCCGATTTTTTGTCCGCTTTCGCTAACCCGGATATTCGCATCGCCTCAATGGCTGCTTCCATATCGCCATTGGCTTCTGTCAGCGCTTTCTTGCATTCCATCATGCCGGCGCCGGTGCGCTCTCGCAACTCCTTAACCATGCTTGCCGAAATGGCCATGTCAGTTCCTCTTTAAATCGATTGCCCAGCCCCTTCGGCCGGGCGAAAATTGAAAATCTCTAGCAAACAGGCCAGTGTCTAGGCTGCTGGAGTGGTGTCATCTGTTGCCGGGTTAGCCGCTGCAGGTTCAGCAGGCGTTGCAGCAGCATCAGCAACAGCCGGTGCTGACGTTTCAACTGGCGTTTCAACCGGTGTCGCAGCACTTTGAGCCGGTGCCGAATCAGCAGGAGCTTCAGCTGCGGGTGCGGCCTGCGCATCTACAACGGCGGCATCCACCTCGTCCATCTTGCCTGACGAGCGCTTACCGTCCTGAATTGCGCTGGCCAACGCTTCCACGTACAGCTGGATGGCGCGGATGGCGTCATCGTTACCCGGAATAACGTAGTCGATCCCATCAGGCGTGTTGTTAGTGTCAACAACGCCGATTACCGGGATACCCAGTTTATTAGCCTCAGTAATAGCAATACGCTCATGACCGACATCCACCACGAATAAAGCGTCCGGCAGACGTTCCATGTGTTTGATACCACCCATACCCCGATCCAGCTTCTCGTATTCACGCGTCAGACCCAGGGTTTCTTTTTTACTCAGTCGCTCGAAGCTGCCATCTTCACGCATAGCTTCCAGCTCTAGCAAACGCTTAACTGATTGCTTTACCGTTTTAAAGTTGGTCATCATACCGCCGGACCAACGACGATTTACAAACGGCATATTGCAGCTCTCTGCAGCTGAGCGAACCGCATCGCGCGCGGCACGTTTGGTGCCCACGAACAAAATACGACCGTTTTTAGACGCAACCTTGCCAGCATAGTTTGTGGCATCGAGCAGAGCCGGCAGGCTTTTCTCGAGATTAAAAATATGAATGTTGTTTCGTTCGCCGTAAATATAGGGTGCCATTTTAGGCGCCCAGTAGCGGGTTTGGTGTCCGAAATGCACGCCTGCTTCAAGCATCTGGCGCATGGTTACATCAGCCATGGGGTATCCTCTGGTTGGGTTTGGCCTCCGCAAGTCAACCGCGACTGACCCTTCAGAGATTGGTATCTGTCAGGCACCCGGCCGGGCTTGTACGACTTGCGTGTGAAATCCGAGCCAGTCATCCGGTCTCGGTCAGCCCGACTTTATAACACAATCGGGGCCATCGTTGTACACTAACGCCCCATTCCACAACAGCGATCCCACCATGTCCATCTCTCTGAAAACGCCCGAGCAAATCGCCAAGATGCGCATCGCTGGGCGTATGGCTGCTGAGGTGCTGGACATGATTACCGAGCACGTCGTCCCCGGTGTGACCACCGAGCGGCTCAACACGTTGTGCCATCACCATATCGTCGATGTCCAGCAGGCCATTCCAGCCACACTGGGCTACAAGGGATTCAGCAAGTCCATCTGTACCTCTATCAACCAGCAAATCTGTCACGGCATTCCCGGTGAGCGCGTACTGAAGAAGGGCGACATCGTCAACATCGATGTGACTGTCATAAAAGACGGCTGGTTTGGCGACACCAGCCGCATGTACTACGTAGGTGCGGTAGCCCCGCACGCCAGACGCCTGTGTGAGACAGCCTATGAATCTATGGTTCGAGGAATTCGCATGGTCAAGCCCGGTGCCACATTGGGCGATATCGGCCACGCTATTCAGGTGTTCGCAGAAGCCAAGCATTACTCAGTCGTGCAGGAATATTGTGGGCACGGCATTGGATCCAGCTTCCACGAAGACCCGCAGGTGCTGCACTACGGCAAGCCTGGCGATGGTGAAACATTGCGCCCGGGTATGACGTTCACCATAGAACCTATGATCAACCAGGGCAAACGGCACGCCAGGGTGCTGGCTGATGGCTGGACCGTGGTCACCAAGGATCGCTCGCTATCAGCACAATGGGAACACACCGTGCTCGTCACAGACGACGGATTCGAGCTGCTTACGCTGGGTGACGGACAGACGTTATAAAGATGCAGATCGCTGGCCGGAGCGAAATACCAGAGGCGAATCACACCGTCGTTAGCACCATGCTGGCGCGCATGGATGCACTCATAGACGCCAACCCGGTCGATGGCACCATCTACCGGCAGGCGTTAGAGTTGGGACGGGATTTAATCCATCAACGATTTCTCGACGGCGTTCAGGCGTCGACTTTACTGACGCTTCGAACCGCTCTGGTCGATCACATCATCCAGCGCCTCTGGGGTGCTCAGGCCCATAGCTTTGCGGGTATGGCGCTACTGGCAGTAGGCGGTTACGGCCGCGGTGAACTGCACCCTTACTCCGATATCGACATTGCTATTTTGCTGCCTGATGAAGACACACCCAATACAGCTCGTAATGACATCCTCAGCGCGTGGATCACAGCATTGTGGGATTTGAATCTGGAGATTGGTCACAGCGTCCGCACAGTATCGGATTGCGAACGAGAAGCAAAGGCCGATATCACCGTGATTACCAACCTGATGGAGGCGCGATTACTGTGTGGTAGTCCGGCGCTATACGCACGGATGCAACAGGCAATTGCACCGGCTCGCATGTGGACATCGGCTGATTTTTTTGCAGCCAAGGTAACCGAACAAGAACAGCGTCATACCCGTTTCCAGACCAATGCCTATCGGCTCGAGCCAAACCTAAAGGAAAGCCAGGGCGGCTTACGCGACTTTCAAACTATCGCATGGGTTTGCCAGCGGCATTTTGGTAGCTCAGGACTGGAACCCTTGGTTACCGAAGGATTACTGGAACCCGAAGAACTGGTTAGCCTGCGTGAAGGGCTCGAACTGCTGTGGCAAATACGTTACCTACTACACCATGTTGCCAACCGGCGCGAGGATCGACTGCTGTTTGACTATCAGCGCGACATTGCTCATGCGCTGGGCTATACCGATGACCAACAGAACCAATCCATTGAACAGCTCATGCAGCGCTTTTACAGAACGGTTATGTCGCTGCAACGGCTCAACGAAATACTGTTGCAAGGAATCGGCGGTATTATCAGCGGCATTACCGCCGCTTCACGTGTCATTCCGATCAGTGCTCGCTTTCAGTTGCGAAACGGTTTTCTGGAAATCACACACGACGATGTATTCATACACTATCCACCCGCGCTACTAGAATTGTTTCTAGTGTTTGGCAACACCGATGCGGCCGTTAACGTGCGTTCAAACACAGTACGCCAAATTAGGGCAAACCTACCGTTGATCAATGAACGATTTCGCAGCGACCCCACCGTGCGACAGTTGTTCGTGCAGATTTTCAGCATTCCAGACAAGCTCACACGTACAGTACGTCTGATGAACCGATATGGCGTAATGGCCGCGTATTTACCGGCGTTTGACAAGATTGTCGGTCGCATGCAATACGATCTATTTCATATATACACCGTTGATGAACATACCATTGGTGTGATTCGTAATCTGCGCAGGATGAGCTTGCCGCGTTTCGCTGATGAGCTACCACACGGCAGCCTCGTCTCCAGTGAGATAGAAAAACCCGCCATTTTGTATCTCACCGCATTGTTTCATGACATAGCCAAGGGACGAGGCGGTGACCACAGCGAACTGGGAGCTGAGGATGCTCGGGAGTTCGCACAGTCTCACTGCCTGTCAGCAGCCGATTCTGAATTGATGGAATGGACGGTACGCCATCATTTATTGATGTCTATTACCGCGCAAAGAAAAGACATTGACGACCCGAATGAACAGCTTGAATTCGCCCGCAAGGTAGGCAACGTTGAGCGCTTGAATCATCTGTATCTACTGACTATTTCTGATATTCGGGCCACCAATCCCGAGCTATGGAACTCGTTCAAGCAAAGTCTTTTACAATCACTGTATCGTCATACCCTGTTGATTTTGCAACGCGGGCTGGACAACCCTCTGGATGCTGACGACGTTATCAAGCGTCGTCAAGGTCATACACGCACTTTGTTAGATGAGTCATTGGAGAATGACACGCGCGTAGACGCCCTATGGCGTAGCTTGGGCGACGAATACTTTAAACAGTACCAGGCTGTTGAAATTGCCCGTCATACCGAAATTCTGTTGGCCAACGAAGAAACACCCGGGCCGCTGGTGTCTTTGCGATTCTCCGCCTCTCGTGGTTCGACAGAAATATTGATCTATACACCCGATGACGAGGCCTTGTTCGCGTTACTCACAGCGGTGTTAGAGCGACTGCATTTAAGTGTATTGTCAGCCACTATCAATACAACAGCTGCAGGCTTTGCACTGGATACTTTCCATGTGTTGGATGCCAACAACTTACCGATAGAAGAACCGTCACGTATCGATGAGATACGCCAGACGCTAACACATGAACTGGGCGTGCCTAAAAATATTCCTGCACTCAGTGCGCAGCGTCCACCGCGCAGACTGCGTTACTTCTCTATTTCAACGCAAGTTGAATTTGCCGACGATGAATCCGGCTTTACGGAAGTTAGAATTACAGCAGCAGATCGTCCCGGCATATTGTCTGGTATCGGACGTGTGTTAATGGAGGCAAACTTTAACGTGCATGCCGCCAGAATCAGTACGCTGGGGGAACGAATTGATGACATATTTCTTTTGTCCAATTCGTCAGGCACACTATTGACTGAACAAGAACAAGACACTGTCAGTCACCTATTAAAAAATGAGCTTTAAACACCTTCTATATGCCCATGCAAAG
The DNA here is from genome assembly GCA_938003775.1 of uncultured Granulosicoccus sp. Classification (GTDB taxonomy): domain Bacteria; phylum Pseudomonadota; class Gammaproteobacteria; order Granulosicoccales; family Granulosicoccaceae; genus Granulosicoccus. The sequence goes on from CALKXZ010000140.1 coordinate 14,972, forward strand.
CGAAACCGTTTCCCTGCTAATTGAGCTGGTTAAGCGAGAATCTGTCACACCTGACGACAAAGGATGTCAGGCGCTGATTAGCAAACGGCTTGAAAAACTGGGATTTGTTTTAGAATCCATGCCCTCTGGCGGTGTAACCAATCTGTGGGCTCGGCTGGGCAGTGCTGCACCGCTCATGGTTTTTGCAGGCCACACTGATGTCGTACCAACCGGCAACCCCAACGCCTGGAGTTCCCCCCCATTTGCTGCCAATATCGTTGACGATCATGTCATTGGCCGAGGTGCCGCTGATATGAAAGGTGGTGTGGCAGCAATGGTGACTGCGGTGGAAAGATTTGTGACAAGTGGCGCTCACCAGAATGGATCACTGGCACTGTTGTTAACCAGCGATGAAGAAGGTCCTGCCACTCACGGTACTCAAGCAGTCGTTCATCAGCTGCAGCAACGCCAGGAGCAAATTGATTATTGCTTGATTGGCGAGCCTTCAAGCACCGAACAACTTGGCGATGTGATTCGTCACGGCAGACGCGGCTCCTTGGGTGCTTCACTCGTGATTCAGGGTGTACAAGGTCACGTCGCCTATCCGCACCTGGCCGATAATCCGATTCACCGTGCGCTGCCTTTTTTGCACGAACTGACCCACATTGAATGGGACCAAGGCAACGAGCATTTCCCGCCCACCAGCCTGCAGATATCCAACGTACAGGCTGGCACTGGCGCCACCAATGTCATACCCAGCGACATTCGCGTGGAATTTAACTTGCGCTACAGCCCTGAGACGACCATCGTGCATATCAAAAGCACCATCTTGCAGTTGTGCAATCAACATACCCTGAAAACGACAATCGACTGGAATGACAGCGCTCGACCGTTTATTACCAACCCTGGCACTCTAACCGATGCCCTGCAGCATGCAATAAGCCATGAGACTGGCATCCGCGCAACACTAAATACGGCCGGCGGCACATCAGATGGGCGTTTTATCGCGCCAACAGGTGCTCAAGTGATAGAGTTTGGCCCAATCAACGCGACCATTCACCAGATTGACGAACGCGTATCCTGCACCGACATCAATACGCTATCTCGAATCTATGAGTCGGTACTGCGTCAATTACTAGGCTAACAAGAGGACTGAACACCATGGGCATGCTGAGCGGTAAACGTTTTATCATTTTTGGTGTAGCCAGCAAACGCTCCATCGCTTGGGGCATTGCAGAGGCCATGCACAGGGAGGGAGCAACGCTGGCTTTTACGTATCAGAATGATCGTCTCAAGGATCGTGTTGTCGACATGGCGGCAGCGTGTGATTCGAGCCTGGTTTTTCCCTGCGATGTGTCAGAAGATGCACAAATCGAACAACTCATGAACGATATCAAGGCGCAATGGAATGAGGGCTTCGACGGATTGATCCATGCGGTTGCTTTCGCACCGCGTGAGGCACTGGAAGGTGACTTTCTTGAGTCCGTGACACGGGAGTCTTTTCGCATAGCGCATGATGTCAGCTCGTACAGTTTTGCAGCCGTTGCCAAGGCCGCACGCCCGCAACTTCGAGCAGGTGGTTCACTACTGACACTGTCTTATCTGGGTGCTGTTAGAGCCATGCCTAATTACAACGTTATGGGTCTGGCCAAGGCATCATTGGAGGCCAATACACGCTTCATGGCCACATCGCTGGGTCCTGATGGCATCCGTGTTAATGCCATATCAGCAGGTCCCATCAAAACATTGGCAGCAGCTGGAATCAGCGACTTTAAGAAATTACTCGGGCACGTATCGTCCGTTGCCCCATTGCGGGAGAATACAACGATTGAACAGGTGGGCGATACAGCCGCCTTTCTCTCATCTTCCATGGCCTCTGGCATCACTGGCCAGATCATCTATGTAGACAGTGGCTTTAATGTCGTTTCCATGCCGGACCTGAGCTAGTCGATTGCCTTATATAGAGTCGGGCCTTGCCCCATACGGTAGGGCCTGTGAGACCGACTCCATCGGCTATCTAATGGCCTGACTACCATACAAAGCTTACTGGCACACACAACATACTGGCTTGCGCAGCACGGTCAGATAGCGCCCTTGATTAGCATCGTTAATTAGCACCTTCAAATAGCGCCGTTAATTAGCACTTTCTAATAGCGCCCGTGATTTGTACCTTTAGATAGTGCCCTACGTTAGCACTATCAAATAGCACCCCATGCGTCAATCCATGAGGCGCTATTGGTTTATCGACCTTGCTTGAGCAGATCGCGAATTTCTTGCAGTAGGACAACATCTGCCGGATCCGGATCAGGTTCTGCTGCTTTTTCCTTTTCAAAATTCTCTTTCATCTTAGCGATGGCTTTGAGAATCATAAAGATCACGAAAGCAATAATCAGAAAGTCAACCATGGCTTGTATAAATGCCCCATAACCGATCGCTGCATCGTCAACAGTTATGGATAAATCTTGAAAATTAACACCGCCCATGAAAATCCCAATGATGGGCATGAGTATATTTTCTACCAATGTGCTGACCATCTTACCAACGGCTGCACCAATGATAATCCCGACAGCCATATCAATCAGGCTACCTTTCATGGCAAATTCTTTAAATTCTTGGATCATGCTCATGGTCAATGGTTCTCTTGTTCCAGTGTTAACAGGGTAACGTCCTCGACAAACAACGAATAGCTGCGCAATAGCGGCTACGGTTTATCACAGTAATGATAATGAACGGCGAGAGACATGTCACTAGGCTTGCGATGAATCAACGGATAATTTACAAACCTTTGACGGTGGCAGTCATTCCAAAGCGGTTCACAGGCATGCAGTAAAGTTACTGCGTGTATACATGACGCAGACACGACGAAGAGGGAAAAATGCAATTTGATGCCGATACTATCGCGGCCGTAGTAGAGCACATGAACCAGGATCATTCGGACGCCTGCTTAACTATTGTGCAGGCCTATTGCGAGTTCAGTAGCGTTACGTCGGCCACCTTACACACGTTCGATAATGTCGCTATGGAATTTATTGTGTTGACAGATGACAGCACCGACAGCAAAACAGTCAAGCGCAGAATCTGTTTTCCAAAACCACTCCGACAGGCAGGTCAGATTCGCGGTGCTATCGTGGGCTTGACTAAGTCTGCCCGCCAACTATTGGCGAAACCAGAGGCAAAGGCTAACCCACGATCTGGCAGCTAGCCTACTGATACTCAAAGCACTCAAAGTACCCAAGCAGGCTATGCTGCCTGTTATGCCCTTGATTATGCCTTGAGTTATGTGTTGAGTTATGTGTTGAGTTATGTCCCAGGTTGTGTCCTGGGTTAAAACATAAGCGTGAACCCGTTAAGGAGATCCCGCTAAGTCGGTAATTTCAACGTCTGCCGATTCTCTCAAAGATTCCAGCAAGACTTCAAATTCAGTCCCGCCCAGTTGAGGATTAGCACCAGCGCTGAGCGCTGCAGAGGAAGTTTCCGGAGTGTCATCTTCAGCTTCATCAGTAGTGGCTTCAGGAACTTGAACAGCGTCAAGACGAAGTGCTAGCAAATCTCCATTCGATAAACTGTAGGTGCCAGTTACAACCTGTGCACCTGGGTGAGCGAGTGCAAATATTTCTGTGATCACGCTGTTGTCCAGAACAGTGGATTGCCGATTTACAACTTCTTGACTCAGTGCTGACGCCATCTCGTTTGCTTCTGCTATTTTGACGGCAGATTCTCCAGCAGCCAGTTCGACCAGTGCCTCTTCTTGGTGGGTTGTCAGCATTTGAGTAGCCAGATCACCCTTAAGCGCATCGGTGACTTCGTCACGCACATCATCCAATACTTTGGGACGTTGCTCCTCATGCTCCAGGGTGCGCAAAACAACCACATGACGCTCACCCACGACAATCAGGTCGGAGTTAATTTGCTCCTCAAGCAATTCATCATTGAACATGGCGCTTTGCACTTGAGGGTGGGATAACACAACGCCTGAATCCGTATCGCTGTCGAGCCAGTCAGAGGTTTTAAGCTCCAGACCTGTTGCGTCGCTGGCAGGTTCTAGCGAATCGGGATTATCAAAAGTCAGTTCAGTGAGCTGCTCACGCAGTTCAAAAAATTCACCGTCTGCCTGGTCTTGCTGTAACGTTTCAATGATCTCTTCACGAACCTCTTCAATCGGCTTACCCGATTCAGCAGTCACAGCACCAAGCTGAATGAGGTGGACACCAAACTCGGTAACCACTGGCTCAGATAAGGCACCCTCGCCTTCTAATGCAAACACTGCCTCTTCAAACTCTGGAACCATAGCACCTGAAGTGATAACACCGAGGTCACCGCCAAGTTCTGCAGAACCGACATCGTCAGAAAACTCTTTAGCCAGATCAGCAAACGATTCACCGGCATCCACACGTGTTTTCAGGTCATTAAGCTGGTTGATTTGATCCGCCTCATCACCTTCATCGGCACTGAGTAATATATGCGCAGCTTCTCGTTGCTCTGGCCGCATAAATAAAAGCCGATTATTATCGTAATACTCTTGCACCTGGTCTTCACTGACGTCAACCTCGCCAGCAAGTTCACTACTGTTAAGCTCTAAATATTGTATTTTCGCTCGGCGCGGGAACAGGTAGTTGTCTTTGTTTTCATCAAAGTACGCCACGACCTCTTCATCAGTCACATCGATGGTTTCTTGGGCCTGTTCAAAATCAAAACGTACGGCCTCGACGGTACGTGTCTGGCGCGCTAGCGCTGACAACAAAGCGGCTTCGCTGGGCAATGTGAAACTGGTGTCACTGATGCCGGTGCGAAATTGATTCATTGCGGTGTCGTCGCGATAGCTCTGCTCAAATGCAGGGACTGACATGCCCGATGCCCGCAACTGGGCTTGATAAGTTTGACTGTCAAAACGTCCATCAACCTGAAAAGCGGGCAGGTTCCGAATGGCGCGACCCAGCGTTTCATCACCCACGGCAAATTTTTGTTTAGCCACTTCGCTTTCAAGCACTTGTTGAGACACCAGCTGCTGCATTGCCTGTTCTCTCAACAGCGCCTCATTGGCGAACGCTTCAGGCAATTGGCCGCCAAACATACGTGCCAATTGCTGTCGCTGTTGTTGATAGGCCTGTTCAAGTTGTTGCTGATTGATCGGTTGTCCGTTGACTTCAGCAACCGTTGCGGCAGTTCCACCACTGAGATACGAGCCAATACCAACCAATGCAAACGGAATAGTGATAATGGTGATCAACGTATACTTGATCGGCTTGGAGTTTCTGACCGTTTCTCGTAGATCCAATAACATGATTCAAACGCCCTAAATATCGATGTTGACTTATCTGATGTGCAGCGCTGGCCTTGGAACGCCAACTATCAATCACTGACGCAAAATTACTACTGCAAATTTACCGCTGCACATTTACCGCTGCACATTCACCGCTGCACATTCACTACCGCACAACGAACAAAGGATGCCGAAGCACCCTTTATTCGACTTGCTCCAAATTCGGGGCAAGTTTAGCGCCGACAATGACTTGTCAACGACGTCGGTGTTGGCGGAGCGGACGGGACTCGAACCCGCGACCCCCGGCGTGACAGGCCGGTATTCTAACCAACTGAACTACCGCTCCAAATATTTTGTAAAAATTGGTGGGTGCTGAC
>CALKXZ010000141.1 GCA_938003775.1 uncultured Granulosicoccus sp.
CTAGAACCCATGACAACATCAACCATGGCTTGCTGGTCTCCACTACGCGCGGCTGGGTTAGCCTGTAACCCTGTGAGAATGACAATAGCCGCATTAATAGACACGCCAATAGAGCCTATAACACCGATGATGCCTTGAATGCCGAATGGATAACGAAATACTGCCAGTGACAACATACTCAGCCCCGCGCAAAGCACTGCTACAATCAACGTGATACCTGCCAATCGCCACGAGTTGAATGTCAGCACAATACTGGCAATGGATAGCGTGATGATCAAGCCCAAAGGGGCCAGCAAGTTGTTTAGCGTATCATCGCGCGCATCTGAATCACCACCGGTTTGTAGCCTGTAGCCAGGCGGTAGGGTAAAGCCAGCTTCTTGCAGATCAGCCTGCACTTGATTCAAGACCTCTTCTGGCAGTACACCGTGTTGAACAAACGCCTGAACGGTATTTACCCGTTCGCCATTACGTCTACTGATGGAGCCTTGAGCGGGTTGCAGCGATACATCGGCTATCGCCGACAATGGTGTTGCCTGATAACGTCCGCTGCCATCATTGGGTGACGTGATCAGCGGCAAGGAGGAGATAGCGGTCAGGTCTGACAGGGTAGTGTTACCAACTCGCACTCTGACGGGTAACTCCAACGTGCCTTCTAGTAAACTGCCACCAGTGACACCTTCTAGCGACGCCTCTAACTGACCGGCGATGCCGACAAGATCTAGCCCGGCAAATCTTGCAGCTTCTTCGTCGATATCGTAAACAACCGTGGGTGCTCCGCGCTCGAGCGATGTTTGTACGGTGGTCACCGCATCCACGTTCGTCATTATGGTGCGCAGTTGATCACCGTACTGCCGTAATGTCTCTAGCTGAGGTCCGATCAGGCGTATTTCCACGGGTGCATCTACCGGTGGTCCTTGTACCAACCCTTGGACCAAAACCCTCGCTTCGGGAAACTGGGCATCAAACGTGGATTGCAAGCGTGGCACCAGTGCTGAAGTTGCGTCAGCCGAGCTGCTCGTTACTAATGCTTGCGCATACTCTGGTGCCCGATCACGATCACCCACCATGTTGTAGTAGAACGACGGGGCGCTTTTACCGACCAACCAACTCACTTGTTCAATCTGTTCTTCATTGCGTAGCTGAGCATCCATCAGTAATGCAAGCTGACGTGTACGTTCTATTGGTGTGCCAGGGGCAAGATCGATTTCTATGTGGAACTGATCGCGATCAACACCTGGGAAAAACTGCGCTTTCAGAGTGCCAGCCGAGGCAAAGCCCAGTATAGGTAGCACCAACGCTAAACAAATGGATGCCATCGGATACCGCATGGCCAACACTAATGTGCCGCGAAAGCTACCGGCAACACGACCGCCCGGGATACCCTGAGTCCAACGGGTTTCAACCTGCTTACCCGACGCCAATAATCGACCTGCCATTGCAGCGGTAATGGTCATTGCAATAGCAAACGACCAACACAACATAATAATCACGGAAATGGCTATGGCCCCAACAAAGTCGCCAGCGCCACCGGGCAATAACGCCATAGGCAGAAATGACAGTGCGGTAGTGACGGTTGATGCCAACAAGGGTGCAAACAAACGCCTGACGGAAGCTCGTACCGCATCGTGACGCGAATAGCCAACTTGCAAACGCTGCCGGATCTCATCGGTCATGACTATGGCGGCATCCACCAGCAATCCCAGCGCAACGATAAGTCCGGTTAGCGACATCTGGTGAATCGGAAGGTTTATCGCGTTCATGGTCGCCACTGAGGCCAATGACACTAACGGCAGCACCATCGCCACAATAAATGCCGCTCTGACACCTAATGTGAATAGCAATACCAGTATGACCAGGCCCACACCGATAGCCATGTTTATTCCCACACTTTTTAACCGAGTGGTGGTGTATTCACTTTGATCGAAAACGGTTTGCAAATGCAGCGCGTTAGGTAGTTGCGCAGTAAAGTCCGTCAGTGTTGTTCGCACATCATCCATCCATACGTCAACCTGCCGGCCGTTACTGATCTTGGCGCCAATGAGCATGGTGCGTGCACCATTATGAAAAGCAATTTCCTGTAAGGGTTCACGCACACCTTGGCTGATGGTAGCCACATCACCCAGACGAACCACCGAACCACTGTCGGTGAGTAGAGGAATATCGCGCACCCGATCCAGTAGTTCGATCTCGCCAGCTACTTCGATCAAGTAATTACCACTGGGTGCTTGCACACGTCCAGCACGCACCTTTGCGTCTGATTGTTCGATGGTTGCCGAGACGGTGTCCACTGTTAATCCCAAAGAGCCCAGTATCTGAGCATCGATGACTACCTGAATTTCTTCTTCCACCTCGCCAAACAGATCGACCTGGTACGTGCCGGTAAGTCGGGTTAAGCGTTCCGCCAGTAATTGCGCGTATCGCTCTGTTACGGCAAGACTAACCCCATCTTGCGGCGTGAGAGCCATGATAGCGCTGTAGGTGAATACTTCATCTGCAGAGAATTCTGGCACCTGTACGCCAGCGGGAAATTCAAGCTCAGCATCATCAAGTGCTGCGCGCACCTCGGCCCAGCTCGTATCAATCAGGGCAGGGTCGATGGTTTCGTTCAACTCGACATTGACCAGAGATAGACCGGGGCTTGAGCGTGAGGTGATGGTCGAGATCGTGGCTATCTCGTTCAGCTCAGTTTCGATTTTGCGGGTGACTAACGACTCAACCCGTGCCGGGTCGGCGCCTGGATAGATCGTGGTGATAGCGGCCGATAAGTTGGTAATGGTGGGATCTTCCTGTCTGCCGATGGTGGTCAGCGCAGACAGGCCTGCAACAATTAATACCAGTAGCGCCAGAGCAAGAAGTCGAGGTTGGCGAAAAAAAAGTGTTTCAGCACTCATCGTGCTTTGGCCTTGTTACGAACGCGCTGACCGGGGACAACACGATGTGGACCAGATTGTATGATTTCAGCGCCCGCTAACAGATCACCACTAACAAAGGCTTCCTCACCGTCGGTATGGACGATATCAACATGTTGCCGTACGACGTGCCCTGATGTATCGCCCGGTTCATCGGGGATCATCATGAGCAGGCTCCACAAGCCAGACTCACCTTCTGTCAATGCGCTAACGGGTAATTGATAACCCGGCTGGTCAATATAGTGTTGTAACACCAGCGAAGCTGTCTGACCAAAGGTAGGTGCTGGTTGGTCTGTGATATCGAGCTGTAAGCGCACATCAACAGTGCGCGTGCGAGCCGATAAATCCTTGCGAGTTGAAATCACACGAGCAGGGTACTGAACACTGTCAATCTTGATGGTATGGTCCAAGCGACTTGTCAGCGCACCCACTGATTCGACGGGCAATCCCATGCGCACCACCGGTGGGCCCCATTCAAATAGCCTGGCGACCGGCGTACCTGCATTCACGGTGCTGCCCACGTCAATTGACTGCGTACCCACCTGTGCGTCGAAAGGAGCCCGCAAGGTTGCTTTATCCAGAGATACATTAATGGCAGCGATAGCTGCATCCGCTTGTTCAATTAATGCTTTTGAGCGAGCCACCAATAAACGTGCATCATCCAATGATTGACCTGCAGTGAACTCATCTGCCTGCAGAGTGCGTTGACGCTCCAGAGTCAGTTGCGCAAGTTCCAGGTCACTGACCAAGGCAGCACGTGAAGCAATGCGTGACGCCTGTTCAGCTTTTAACGAACGCATGTCCAGCTGCGCTATAGGCTGGCCTTTGTTCACTCGTTGCCCCTCTTCAACGAATACTTGTGACACGGTGCCGCCGGTTTCAAATGCCAGATCAGTCTGGCGTAAGGGTTCTACCAAGCCAATATGACGGCTGTTTCGATCATAACCTGCAGCCTGAACAACAGGAATCACAGCGACAAGGGTCGGTGCTTCTGGCACTGGCCCCTCCACTGACTCGGCATGTGCGCCAATAATCAATCGACCACCGACAATCAGTGAAATGGCCATGAGTAGACTGCCGATGATCACGACGAATACGCGTAAGCGACTGGGCGAATTCATTACGATGCGCCTCCGGTGGATGAAATACGCTGCTCATGGTCTGGCATACAACTTTCCGATTCAAGGTGACTAAGTTATTGAAATAATTATGTAAAAAACGATTAGAAAAATACATGTTAATCGTACTAACATTAATGTTACGAGTACCAACATCAGTTGGAGCATTGTTGGGAGGAAAAAACATCTCCGTATGATGTGACTCAGGCGACCGATCAGTTGTTTGTCAGTGTGTGAGTCATACAACGACTGCAGGCGCTTGAAGCAGGTGTTCCCTCTGTTAGAAGCTGCGTTGAATTCTTGCGTACTGTTGATGTTGGTTACATTAATTTGGTCCACGACGCGTGGTTGGGTGATGACGCCCAGCCACATCGAACTGAGGACGATCGATGGCTCTTTACGCAAACTATTAGTCAAGAGTATTTGAAAAATCAGCCAGCCCCACGGGCGCACGCTGTTGTTAGCATTCTGGCTGGGCGAGGTATCCAAGCACTGGTCGTCGGTATCATCAGTTTTATCAAGATGCAGGCGCTGCCTGAGGATGCCGCCTACGGCAATGCAGCAGGGCGTTATGGTTACGACATGATGGACGCTGCGTCTGCAGAAGCTGTCAGAAATGAGCTGGGGCTAGATTGACCCTGGTGGATACAGCTAAAATCTTGGCTTGCTGAACTCCCTACCTTCAATCTGGGTCATTGCATCGGGCATGCTTTGGTTCATGCCATTTTTGGACGTGATGTCGCTATGGTACAAGGCACAGCACTAACGTTAGGTTTGATATACGTTGCGTTAAACCTGTTTATTGATTTGGCTTGCCGGATGATTGATCCACGAAGCATATGAACGAGATATCACTGACGCAGCCATCATTCACTCAACGCTTATCGTCCATAAGCACGGCGCGTATAACAGGCTTGGTGCTGTTTTCCGTACTCGGTTGTACCGCTGCCATTGCTGGAGCGTTACCCGGATGCAGTGTCAGGTGGCGAGTTGCAGCGAGTTGCGTTAGCTCGTGCACTAGCCGCACGCCCGAAAGTGCTTCTCGCTGATGAGCCTACCTCTCGGCTTGATCCCATTACTTAGGCCCTTACACTCAAGTTGCTGGCGGAGATCGCTGAAGCGCGTTGTCTCGGTGTCATCCTGGTCACTCACGATGCCGACATTGCAGAACGTTGGGCACATCGCTGCGTTTCGTTAAGTTAGTGGATTGTGTGGTTAGTTCGGTGACAGATATTATGAGCCGTGACAATAGTTCATCCAGTCTATTCAGCTTATTCTTTTAACCTGATATTTCCATGTGTCTTCACGGCCAACATCAAGCTAACCAACAGAGCCGTCTTAACCGATGCCCGGGTGTATCACTGACTGATATCCAGAAGATGCTCAACACCTGGGTATGTCTCTTTGGTCAACATATAACGCTGACCGGCGTCTCGCCAACGTCCACCCTGCAGCCAACGCTGCGCGAAAAGATCCGATTCGATTACCCGAAAGCCACCAATGCAGGTAATGCCTGCGGTGAAGAGCACATCAGGTAGACAGCTGGCCGAAGGCCCTATTAAGTACACTTCTCGTGCATCAGCACAATGGCACAACAACTGATCGAGACTGTCATTGAGTAATGTGGTACCAGTAATGATCACTTGCGCGCACCCTTCTAATCTCGATGCATCGAGTGTGACCTCTAGACCTGATTCACTGCGCAACAACGATTCGTCCAGTTCAATCACCGTCACAGCGACTCCCTGTGCCCGTAAGGGCTCGACAACTCGGCCGAAATAACCAACCATGCCGACACGCTCACCCGGTTTACATGCCAACAGGTCAACGTTGGCCGGCATCTCGGTTAGGGTGTTACCGCGAGAAAATAGGTGCTGGCTAATCGCATTGATAGCGGCTAGTCCAAGTGCGCGTTCCCAACCATTTGAGCCTGTGTAGCGCTCAGCAAGAACAACGGGGGATTGTCCTTCGAGTGACAGCTTGGGTAACTCGACATTTAAATCATCGAGCTCTCGGCCCAGTGCAACGTAGGTTATGCCTATTGACCCATCGGCTAGACGAAGGTACGCGAAATTATTGTTTCGCCTATCGGGGTTGGCAGGTGGCGAAATCTCGAAGGATTTAATTGACGGTAAAGCTAACCTACTGCCGATAACGGCAATTTGTTCATAAAGTGCCTCAGACAGTGCGCTCATTAGATATGTTATCTCGTTGGGCAAAAAAGCAATGCGGAAATAATTGCAGCTTGAATATCAAGCGTTTTACCTCTCATAATTCAACTGCATCATGGGCTCGATCGTAACCGCAATGTTGTTCTCATCGCAAGCTCTTTCGAAGGCACCGGTTCAACCAAATAGACACGTTCAACTACGCTCCGATCCAACACCTTAGAAAGTTTGTTCAGCACCCGACGGGTTATTGAATCAGTCGCGAATTTCAGCGTCACTGTGCTCATACTCCTGGAGAAAGTGCGCTGGCGTAATCGAATTTAAAGACATGATTGCTCAGTAAATACAGCATTAGCCGTGGCTAGGAACTCACCGCTGCAATTATTATGAGGTAAACCAAGATAACGCCGGAACGCACTATCAGCATAGCTTCAACCGTGCGTCACATCTTGCTCAGCTAATGAATCCGCTTCGGTACATTTGCATGAAACGTACGTAAACTTAGAGGCTCTATAGTCTAGTCACCTCACTGGCCCCTAACAGGAGAACTTCCCATGATTGCACGTATAATAGCCCTAATCGTGCTGTGTGCCAGTGTCTCCGACCTGTACGCTCAGGAAGCGGCGTTTACAACGGGTCTCGCCAGAGAAGTTAATCCAGGGTTGATTGATTGCGGGCCCAAGTCACAGCCTAGTGCAGTCGGTGAAATTAGATCCAACGAAAACGCCATAAGGACGGTTCCGGCTGCGACAAACTTTGATTCAGCACCCAAGGCATCGGATCTGTTCAACGAGTGTGGTGGAACTCAACTATCGTCAATCTCACAGCTCGACCTTCAGAGTGTGGCTTTGCTCGACGCTGGTGGGCGTGAAGAATTCGTGATGTATCTTTTTGCGGATAACTACTTCGAGCTTTACGTCAATGGCGAGCTACTGGCGGTTGATCCAGTCCCCTATACGCCACTCAATTCCAGTGTGGTTCGTTTCAAGGCCGATCGCCCACTCACGATTGCTGTCTTGGCAGTTGACTGGGAGCAGAACCTGGGGTTAGGTTCAGAGAACAGCGGTGGCATGACCTTTAATCCCGGTCATGGTGGGTTCGTCGCTCACCTGCAGGATTCCTCCAAGAACACGGTCGCCATTACAGACCGAAAATGGCGTGCACAAACCTTCTATACGTCTCCTTTGAAAAACCGCAATTGCCTGGTTTCATCGCGTCAAATCAGGCGAAGTACACCCTGTGATACAAGAGGTGCAAATTATGCAGCTAGCTTCTCCGGCGCTCACTGGGACTTGCCCGGAGACTGGATGATGCCGTCATTTGACGACAGTATCTGGCCGTCGGCATCTACCTATTCCAATAAGAAGGTCGGTGTCAGCAACAAGCGGGCCTTTACTAATTTCAAGGCTGTGTTCGATACTGAAGGGGCCGATGCTGATTTTATTTGGTCCTCGAATTTGGTCCTCGACAATATGGTTGTTCTACGCACCACGGTAGAATAAATACTAATTCTTCATGGTCCGCCCGACTCCCTCGGTCAGCTCCGCCGTATTCCGGCAGCGCCAGTAAGTTTTCTGGGTTGGCTGCCGTTAGCCTGAAAAGTCCTGTCATGAAAGGTTGTCCCAGTTGATCTACAGTCTAAAATGGATGACAATGAGCCTAGATAAATAAGGGCTTGTGAGCCATTCTTCTGGATAGGATCAATTGGAACAGCGAGTAGCCATTTATTGTCGAGTATCCACCGCCGATCAGTCATGCAACCGACATGATGTCAGTGGATCCCGGATTGAACGTTTCGCCTATTCGGTCGACTCATCCTCCACATAGGTAGTGGGTATCCAATTGTTTTCCGTAATCAGACACGATTTTTGCTAAATTAAAGTGGTGAAGTCAGAAAACGCACCTGGTCGAATTCTTTCCCGCCCACTACGTTGGTTGATGTGGGGTTGGTGTGTGTGCTTTCTGGGCATGTCGCTGATGGCACCGGTAAGTGCCGCTTTGATGATTGGAAGTGATGAAGTAGATTCAACCGCTTATTCTATAAACCACCAAGCTGCATCCTCTGATTTGCACTCTACGTCTCACACCGCACATCATCATGGAACAAATGCGATGTACTGCGATAACTGTGCGCAGGATATGAATTGCGTGGGTAATTGTCTGCACTGTGGCGCCTGTCAATTTTCAGTGCTGTCCACACCGATTGCATCCCCACTTAGTACACCTATACGCGTTAGCGAAAAGTTTGTGTTGACCCAAACAACCGCGTTGCCGAATCTTCATACCAGCCCGCCGTACCGTCCTCCGATTGCCCGTTATTAAGCGTTGCACTTGTCCTTTTTCGGACGAGTTTTCATTCGCATCACGACAGTCAATGGGTGGTGAATTTCACCAACGCTGCTGGTTTATCGCGTAGATAGTCCTCTGATCATGCCAAGGCTTCGCGTAGAACTTGCCTTCGTTGCTGACAATCCAGATCAGTGGCTCTCTTTCAATGCCGCGCACTTGAACACCACTCATCAGACTTGGGTGCGTCAGTCAATGCCATTCATTGTCAGTCAATGATGAAAGCATTTAATCTATCAGGAGTATCGACTATGAGGGATATTCGCAACATTGATCAGTTGACGTTCGCCTCTGGATTGGCCATTGCCATAACACTGACCGCTGCACAGGCATCTACCGGCACCGATGGTGTACTGACACAACTACAAGCTGATGATCTGCGCGTTGTGCAAGCCGGAGAACAGATCTATCGCGCGCAGTGTGCAGCCTGTCACGGTGAAGCACTCGAGGGACAAGACAACTGGCGAACCCGTGATGGTGATGGTTTTCTTCCTGCGCCACCGCATGATGCCAGCGGACACACTTGGCACCATGCTGACGATTTACTGTTCGAAATCACCAAGTACGGTGCGGCGGTGGTGATAGGTGATCCAGACTATCGCGCCAACATGCCTGTTTACAGCGGCATTTTGTCTGATGATGAAATTGTGGCGGTGTTGTCCTTTATTAAAAACACCTGGCCTGATGAACAGCGTCAATGGCAGGAAGAAGTTAATGCCAATATAACTGGCGCTCGACTTCCCAATAACAAAGGATCCAGCTTTCTAGACAAATTACTGAAGTAGGTACAAAACCCCTTACATACACGGATACGAGAATATTGCTATGAGCCACCCAGCTATTAGAGCCAGCATGCTAATCATAAGTTGTTTATCAGCGAACGCTTGCTCCACATCAGAAGAATCCGCCCAACTCTCTACAGACAACGATTCGTCATCTGTGCTTATGAGTAATACAGATACTACCTTAATGGATCTACGCGATATGGTTGTGTACAAAAGCCCAACGTGTGGATGCTGCCAAGCGTGGGTCTCGTATGTCGAAGATGCTGGGTTTGCGGTGAAAACCATTGATACTGATAATGTTGATGCCATCAAATCTGAGCACGGGTTAACCGATCCGTCACTGAAATCATGTCATACCGCTGTTGTCGATGGTTATGTGATCGAAGGTCATGTACCTGTTAGTGACATTGAGCGCCTGCTTGCCGAACGTCCCGCTATCGTTGGCCTCACGGCTCCAGGTATGCCCATGATGTCTCCTGGCATGGCCAGTGAAACACCCAAGGACTATGACGTTATTGCATTTGATAAAAACGGGCGAACGCGCATCTACTCGTCTTACTGATCATGAATAACCTGACGAGTACATTTCGATTGAGATGGCCTGAATGCGGACTGAGTACGCTTATTCGGATTGCTCTGTGTTCAATGCTGTGTTTTATAGGTGTTGTCCTTGCGGTCACTTCAGTTAAAGCGCATGAAGGGGCCAGCGGTATCATCAAGCAACGCATGGAAGCCATGAAATCCATGGGAGACTATGCGAAATTGGTGGGCGATATGTTCAAAGGAAAAGCGTCGTTCGATTTGGACACGATTCGCATGGCTTCCGAATCGTTTATCCGTCACGGGCAGACCATCCCCATGCAGTTTCCTGATACTCCAGAAAGCCGCGAGGGGCCGATGACAGAAGCGTCACCAGCCATCTGGGATGACTGGCAACAGTTTACGGCACTAGCAGAACAATTTATACGCGATAGTCGTCAGCTCGAAGCTGTTGCAGCCATGCTGCAAACATCAGAGACGCTGGATGACACGTCGACTCGGAACGTACGATCTGCATTCTTTAAAGCAGTCAAGAGTTGCTCTAACTGCCACGAAAATTTTCGACTCGAACACGAATGAAAAATCCGAAAGTGGTGTTAAGGTGAAAATAGGGGCTCGTGTAGCAGTGGTGGGCGTCATTTTCTGTGTCATATTATCCATCACCGCTATTATCCAATTGCAAAGTAACAAGCGTATCGAATCATTGCGCCGAGAGGCATGGCGTGATGCCGACCTATTGACTCTAGTGGCAAATGAGTCACGTGGTGAGTGGGTTGCACGAGCGGCTGGCTGTATTGGCTGCCATACCGATAGTGAAAACGATGGTGAGATGCTTGCTGGCGGCGTCGGCTTTGATACACCTATCGGCCGAATGATTTCCCCCAACATTACCAGCGATCGTCGCTATGGTATTGGTACTTGGTCTCGTGAACAGTTGGCAGATGCGTTGATCAACGGACGAGCGCCCAATGGTTCTCACTATTGGCCAGTCCTACCTTACACAGCCTATCGATCCATGAAAACACAGGATGTTGTCGACTTACACGCATGGTTGATGGCTAGCAAACCGATAGCCCTGCCCGACGGCGAACATAATCTATGGATTCCAGATGCAGCCAGACATTTGGTTGGTCTATGGAAGGTGCTCTATGTTCCTGCTGAACCGCTACCCAACGCATCGATGCCGTCGGGCCAATATCTTGTACAGAACCTCGGGCATTGTGCGGAATGCCATGCGCAACGCGGGATTACAAGCGGCATCGCTAACCGCTCACTGACGGGCAATACTCAAGGCCCACACGGTGTCAGTGTACCTGCTATTACAAAGACAGCATTACGTGATTGGATAGCTGAAGATATTGCGTTTTATCTCGAAATTGGCATGACACCCGACGGAGATTTTGCGGGCGCGCACATGGCGCCGGTGATCGAACACAGTACATCGCATCTTGAGCCGGCTGATCGCGCAGCGATAGCAGAGTACCTACTGTCTGACATCAACCAGTAACAACGGCTTAAGTAACTTAACAGTGGATCTGGTTCTTGGTCTTGGTCTTTAGTTAATGAGATTTACCCCTAGCCATTTGAAGATGGTGCGCCTGGTGATGTGAGCCAATAGTCATGAAACCGAAAAAGCCTAGCGCCTTGATTTTTCTTAGCACTTCCGTTGAATCGGGTTCTATTATTACCATGACCCCATCCGGTATCTCAGTGACAGTGATACCCCATTGAGTCGTTTGGCTCACGATCTCGGCATGCCTGGGTACCATCGACATAATAGCTTGACGAGTGCGGTCCTGCCCGGTCACTGTGAATTCCACGCGCTTATGGTCGGGTTGTCGAGAGATAACCGTTGAGTAAAGCGTCAGTTGATTCATATCTACCAAGTGGGTCCGCAGAGCATCGATACTCACGCGTGACCAGTCTGTGCTTGCATCAGCCTCCAGAAGACTAACGATTTCAGCCAACGCGGCGAATGCAGATTGGCCAGGTTCAATCGGATGCTCATTGTTGACCCGCCCGTGAGACATGCCGGGCACATGCTGACGATGGCTCTGTCCGAATGCGAAATTTGAAGTAAGCAGACAGATAAGGGTGGTAGTTATCACCGTGCTGGATAGTATTTTCATCGAAATAGACTCAAATTAAAGCATATCGGCTTTTAAGGTTATCAACGATCCCTTAAATCAAAGTATGATTTGGATCATGGTTTCCAAATCTGAAATTATCTTGCCGCCGCCGTTGGATCAACTCGATCGCAGTAGCACTCGATATCGCACGCTTGATAAGGGCGACTTATTATTTCGCCAAGGTGATAAATCTCGGGGTCTTTTCTATGTCGTGCGAGGTGTCGTTGAGCTGCGCCGAACCACTCAAGCGGGTCATGAAGTGTTGATGTTTCAAGCGAAAGCAGGAGACACATTGGCTGAAGCATCGCTTTTTCACAGTCAATATCATTGTAATGCCATAGCGACCGAATCTTCCGAAGTCATTCAGTGTATGCGTGAAATGCTGTTAAAGCAGTTTCGAATGGATATCCGTTTTGCGCTGGCCATGAGCAGGCGGTTTGCCATGCAAGTTCAAGGTGCACGCATGCGCCATGAACTATTGTCTATCAGAAATGCTGAAGAACGTGTTTATAGAGCCGTGGTTGAAGGCTTGCTGTCCAGTAGTGTAAGGTCACTGGCAAACGAGATAGGGCTATCAGCGGAGGTCGTGTACAGATCACTCAGTTCACTATCCAAAGCAGTGCTTCCGTTATGATGTTGAGCGAGGGGTTGTTCGAGATTCGTAGGCAGTGTATGGTGTCTTCTATGTCCCTTGGTCTTCTTCTAACTCGGCTGCGGAAAATATGGCGCCAGCTTGGAGAGCTGCCATGATCCGTTGATATTCGTAAAGTGTGTACCTCATTGACCTCCCTTTCCCATTTTTCGGGCGCGCGTGATAATGCGTCTGCAATGTAGTGTGTCTTTCCCGGAACCCATTTGACCGTGAAGTTGTAGAACATGATTTTCTCTCTGAACCTCATGAGCCTGGGGTTGTCTAAGTCGTTTAGAGCCTTTGAGAATACTCCGACTAGGGGCTTGTGATCGGTCCAGATCTCGAAATGTGGCAAACCTCTTAGATAGAAGTCGGATTTCTTTATT